>DATGGC010000224.1:0-21525 GCA_035308745.1 Candidatus Limnocylindrales bacterium
CTCGGCGTCGTTGTGGGTGTGGATCCCCCAGGAGATCTCCGGCGCGTCGCGGTCGGCGCCGAGCGAGTCGATCGTGTCGCGGACCACCCGGACCAGTTCGCCGGTCAGGGTCCCGCCGTTCGTGTCGCACAGGACGATCGAGCGGGCGCCGGCCTGGCGGGCGGCGCGCAGCGTGGCCAGGGCGTAGTCGCGGTCGCCGGCGTAGCCGTCGAAGAAGTGCTCGGCGTCGTAGACGACCTCCCGGCCGTGCTCGGCGACGAAGGCCACCGACTCGGCGACCATGTCCAGGTTCTCGGCCGGGGTGGCGCCCAGGACCTCGATCACGTGGAGCAGCCAGCTCTTGCCGAAGATCGTGACCACGGGCGTCTCGGCCGCGACCAGCTCGTGCAGGTTGGGGTCCTTCCCGGGCCGGTTCGAGCGATGGCGGGTGGACCCGAAGGCCGCCAGGCGGGCCGTTTGCCAGGTCATCGTGCGGGCGGCCGCGAAGAACTCGATGTCCTTGGGATTGGAGCCCGGCCAGCCACCTTCGATGTAGGGCATGCCGTACTCGTCCAGCATCCGGGCGACGCGCAGCTTGTCGGCCAGCGACAGGGTGATGTTCTCGCCCTGGGTCCCGTCGCGCAGGGTCGTGTCGTACAGGACGACGGGGGCGCTCATCGGGCAGCCCCCTGGCCGGCGGCCTGGCCCGCGGCTTTGCCATCCTGGATCCGGTCGACGATCGCCTGGGTCATGGCAACGGTCCCGGCGCGGGTCAGCCCGGCGCTCGACTGCCCGTCGGACGGCCACAGGTCCGCGGTGCGGTAGCCGTCGTCGATCGCCCGGCTCACCGCCGCCTCGATCGCCTCGGCGGCCTGCACCTGGCCGAGCGACCAGCGCAGGAGCATGGCCCCGGACAGGATCGTGCCGATCGGGTTGGCCAGGTCGCGGCCGGCGATATCGGGCGCCGAGCCGTGGATCGGCTCGTACAGGCCGTGCAGGCCGTGGGCCGTCCGGCGGTTGCCGACCGACGCCGACGGCAGCATCCCGAGCGAGCCGGCCAGGACCGATGCCTCGTCCGACAGGATGTCGCCGAAGAGGTTCTCGGTGACCAGGACGTCGAACGCGGCCGGCCACTTGACCAGCTGCATCGCACACGAGTCCACGAGCTGGTGGTTGAGCTGGACGTCGGGGAAGCCCGCCCCGACCTCGACCGCCACCCGGCGCCAAAGGCGAGACGTCGCCAGCACGTTGGCCTTGTCCACGCTGGTCACCTTCGAGCGCCGGCCGCGGGCCAGCTCGAAGGCCAGGCGCACGACGCGCTCGATCTCGACATCGCTGTACGGCAACGTGTCGCTGGCGGAACGACCACCCGGCGCCCCACTGGCGCCGGCATCGGCTTCGGTCCGGGCGCCGAAGTACAGCCCGCCGGTCAGCTCCCGGATGATCAGCAGGTCGACGCCCTCGAGGAGCTCGGGCCGGAGCGGCGACGACGCTACGAGCCGGGGATGGATCGTCACCGGGCGCAGGTTGGCGAACAGGCCCAGGCCGCCGCGCAGGGCAAAGAGGGCCTGCTCGGGCCGGACCGGCGATGTCGGGTCATCCCACTTCGGGCCCCCGACCGCTCCGAGGTAGACCGCGTCGGCAGCGGCGCAGGCCTCCACGTCCGCGGGCCGGATCGCCACCCCGTAGGCATCGATCCCGGCCCCGCCCACGGTCAGGTCGGTCCACTCGAGCGCGAAGCCAAAGGCGTCCGCCGCCGCAGCAAGCGCGAGCCGGCCGGCGCCCAGGACGTCCGGCCCGACCCCGTCGCCGGGGATCGCGGCCAGGCGGTAGGTGGTCACGGCAGCTCCTCGACCTGGCGGGGACTGACAAAGGCCGGATCGACCCCGTTGATCTCGGCACCGTGGAGCTTGTTGACCGCCACGAGGTAGGCCTCGAGGGACGCCTCGATGATGTTGGTCGAGAGCCCGTGGCCGCTGACGACAAGCGCCCCGGGGCCTTCGTCCGACGAGCGCCGGCAGCGGACGAGGACCTGGCCCTGGGCATCCTCGCCGGCCGAGACCGCCTTGATCTCGTATTCGGCCAGGACGGGATGCCAGCCGAGCGCCGGCTGGAGGACCTGGTCGACGGCCGAGTAGAGGGCGTTGACCGGACCGTTGCCGGTCGCCTCGGTCGAGTGGGTCTCGCCGCCGATCGAGATCGAGACGGTGCCCGTGCCCTTGCCGCCGTGCGAGCTGGTGACGCTCCAGCCTTCGAGCTGGATCGAGGCCGGGACGTCGCCCGCCCGGCGCTCGACGATGGCCAGCAAGTCGGCGTCGGTGACTTCCTTCTTGAGGTCGGCCAAGGCGATCGCCTGGCGGTAGACCGTGTCGAGGGCCTCGCCCTCGAGCTCGTAGCCCAGCTCGTGGAGCTTGCCCTGGAGGCCCTTCCGGCCGGACAGCTTGCCGATCGTCAGCTGGCTGCCGCTCAGGCCGACCGACTGGGGGGTCATGATCTCGTAGGTCAGCGGATTCTTGATCACGCCGTCCTGGTGGATGCCCGACTCGTGGGCGAAGGCGTTGCCGCCGACGACCGCCTTGTTGGGCTGGACCGCGAAGCCGGTCAGGTAGCTGACCAGCCGGCTGGCGGCGGTGATCTGCTCGGTCTGGACCCGCGAGCCCAGGTCGGGGAACTGCGTCGGCCGGGTGCGGAGGGCCATCACGACCTCTTCGAGGGAGGCGTTGCCCGCCCGTTCGCCGAGGCCGTTGATCGTGACCTCCACCTGCCGGGCTCCGGCCTGGACGGCGGCCAGGGTGTTGGCCGTGGCCAGGCCAAGGTCGTTGTGGCAATGGACCGAGACGGTGGCCTGCCGGCCGACCCGGGCGACGACCTTCTCGACCAGCCGGCCGAACTCGGCCGGAATGGCATAGCCGACGGTGTCCGGGATATTGACCGTGCTGGCGCCGGCGGCCACGACCGCCTCGTAGATGTCGAGCAGGTACTCGACGTCCGTCCGCGAGGCGTCCTCGGCCGAGAACTCGATCTCGGCATCGGGACCCAGCTCCTGCCGGCCGTAGGTCACCCAGCGGACGGCCTGGCGGAGGGCCTCGTCGCGGTCGATCCGGAGCTTGTGCTTGAGGTGGATGTCGGACGTGGCGATGAAGACGTGGAGGTGGGGCCGCTCCGCTTCGCGAATCGCCTCGACGGCGCGTTGCGGATCGCCGTCCTTGCAGCGGGCGAGCGCGGCGACGGCAACGCCACGGGTCTCCTGGGCGATCCGGCGGACGGCCTCGAAGTCGCCGGGCGAGGCGGCCGGGAAGCCGGCCTCGATGACGTCGACCCGCAGCCGGACGAGCTGGCGGGCAACCTCGAGCTTCTCGGCCGCGGTGAGGCCGGCCCCGGGGGCCTGCTCACCATCGCGCAGGGTCGTGTCGAAGATCCGGACCGAGCCCGGATCGATGGCTACGCCAGGGCCGGCCGCGCTCATCGCGAGCCCCCGCCCGGTGCGCCGACCGACGCCTGGGCCTGGCCGGCCTTGACCTCGATCGGGTTGAGGAACGCCATCTGGCTGCGGAGCGAGGCCCCGACGCGCTCGACCAGGTGGTCGTGGTCCTGCTGGCGGAGGCGGTCGAAGTTCGGCCGGCCGGCCTCGTTCTCCTCGATCCAGCGGGCGGCGAAGGTGCCGTCCTGGATCTCGGTCAGGACCTGCTTCATCGTCTCCCGGACGTGACCGTCGATGATCCGCGGACCGCTGACATAGTCGCCCCACTCGGCCGTGTCGCTGACGCTGAAGCGCATGAAGTTGAGCCCGCCGCGATACATCAGGTCGACGATCAGCTTCAGCTCGTGGAGCGTCTCGAAGTAGGCCAGCTCGGGCTGGTAGCCGGCCTCGACCAGGGTCTCGAAGGCCATCTTGACCAGCGCCGCGGTGCCCCCGCACAGGACCGACTGCTCGCCGAACAGGTCGGTCTCGGTCTCCTCGGCGAACGTCGTCTCGAGGACGCCGGCCCGGGTGGCGCCGATCGCCCGGGCATAGGCCAGGGTCTTGGCCCGCGCCGTGCCGGTCTCGTCGCGGTAGACCGCGAACAGGGCGGGGACGCCGCCGCCGGCCTGGTACACGCTGCGCAGCAGGTGACCGGGGCCCTTGGGCGCGACCATCCCGACGTCGATCCCCGCCGGCGGGTCGATCCGGTTGAAGTGGATGTTGAAGCCGTGGGCGAACATCAGCAGGGCGCCCGGCTTGAGGTTCGGCCCGATCTCCGTGTCGTAGACCGCCTTCTGGGCGGTGTCCGGGACGAGGATCATCACGACGTCCGCCGCGCGAACGGCATCGGCGACATCGGCGACCCGGATCCCGGCGTCCTCGACCAGCCGGCGGCTCTTCGAGCCGGCGGCCAGCCCGACGACCACGTCGACGCCCGACTCGTGGAGGTTCAGGGCGTGGGCATGGCCCTGGCTGCCGTAGCCGATGATCGCCACCGTCTTCCCGGCGAGGGCCGCCGGGTCGGCGTCGTTGTCGTAGTACATCTTCGCGGTCATCGCTTGATTGCCTCCTCGATGGATGCCGAGCCGCGCGCCATGACCACGGTCCCGGTGCGAACAAGTTCCTTGATTCCGTAGCTCCGCAAGAGGGCCACGATCGCGTCGATCTCCGACTCCGAGCCGGCCGCCTCGACGATCACCGAGCCCTCGGTGATGTCGACCAGGCGGGCCCGGTAGAGCTCGGCCACCTTGACGATCTCGGCCCGATTGGCATCGGTCGCCCGGACCTTGATCAGGGCCAGCTCGTGCTCCACCGTCGGCTCGCTGGCGAAGTCCTGGACCTTGAGCACGTCGATCAAGCGGTAGAGCTGCTTGCTGACCTGCTCGACGGCGACGTCGTCACCGCGCAGGGTGATCGTCATCCGGCTGACGTCGGCCTGGTCGGTATGACTGACCGACAGCGACTCGATGTTGAAGTTGCGGGCCCGCATCAGGCTGGCCACCCGGTTCAGGACGCCCGGCCGGTTGAGGACGATCGCGACCAGGACGTGGCGGTTGATCTCACCCGATCCGGGCAGGGCCCGCGGCGGCGGGGCCGAATGGGCCGGGCCGGCCGGTGCCGAGCCGTGGCCCGGTTCGTGGCCCGCGCCGGCCCCCGTGCCGTTGGAGCTGGACGCGCCGTCCTCCACGGGCAGGCTCATTCCTCGGGTCCGTCCCACTTCTCGATCAGGTCGGTCAGGCCCTTGCCGGGCGGCATCATCGGGAAGATGTTCTGGGTCTCGGCGATCTCGAACCAGATCAGGGCCGGGCCGTCGACCGCCTGGGCGGCCTCGATCGCGGGATCGACCTCGTCCGGGGTGCGGGCCCGGAAGGCCGGGATCCCGTAGGCGTCGGCAAGCTTGGCGAAGTCCGGCCCGAGGAGATGGGCGGAGTGGTAGTTGCCGGCGTAGATGATCTCCTGCCACTGCCGGATCATGCCCAGCTTCTTGTTGTCGAAGAGGGCGATCTTCACCGGGATCTTGTCCTGGACCAGGGTCATCAGCTCCTGCGAGGTCATCTGCAGGCCGCCATCGCCGACGATCGCCCACGTCTCGCGGTCCGGCCGGCCCAGCGCCGCGCCCATCGCCGCCGGCAGGGCGAACCCCATCGTGCCCAGGCCACCCGAGCTGACGTGGCTGTTGGGCAGCCGGAAGCCGGTGTAGCGGGCCAGCCACATCTGGTTCTGGCCGACGTCGGCGACGTAGGTGGCGCGATGGTCGGTCAGGGCCCCGATCCGCTCGGTCACGAAGTCGGCGGTCAGGACGCCTTCGCGCCAGGCGCCCGAGCCGTGCCAGCTGCTCGCCTCGGACTCGGCCTTCCAGGTCGCCAGCTCGTCGAGGTACTCGGACCGCTCCGCGATCGGGGTCTCGGCGACGAGCGGAGTCAGGGCGCGCAGGACCCGGCCGGCATCACCCACGATAGGCACCTCGACGGCCACGTTCTTGCCGATCTCGGCCGGGTCGATGTCGACATGGACGATCCGGGCGTACGGGGCGAAGGTCCGCACGTTGCCGGTGACCCGGTCGTCGAAGCGCATCCCGATCGCGATCAGCAGGTCGGCCGACTGGATCGCCCGGTTGACGTGCTTCCAGCCGTGCATGCCCATGAAGCCGTAGGCCAGGGGATGGTCCTCGGGCATCGCCCCGATCCCGAGCAGGGTCCAGGCGACGGGGATGCTGGTCTTCTCGGCGAATTCGAGGAGATCCGACCAGGCCTCGGCATGGAGGACGCCGTGGCCGGCCAGGATGATCGGCCGCTTGGCCCGGGCGATCTCGGCCGCGGCGACCTTGAGCTGGCGAGGGTGGCCGTCGAAGTTGGGCCGGAAGCCGGGCAGGCCGGCGATCACCTCGGCCTCGGTCGGGTGCTGGGCCGAGGTCTCCTGCTGGAGGGCGTCCTTGGTGATGTCGATGTGGACCGGCCCGGGCCGCCCGGTCCGGGCGATGTGGAACGCCTCGGCGAAGACGCGCGGCAGCTCGTCGGCATCGCGGACCAGGTAGTTGTGCTTGGTCATCGGCAGGGTGATGCCGTTGATGTCGATCTCCTGGAAGGCGTCCTTGCCGATCAGCGCGGCGGGCACGTTGCCGGTGATGGCGACCATCGGGATCGAATCGAGGAGCGCGGTGCCGATACCCGTCACGAGGTTCGTGGCACCCGGGCCGGAGGTGCCCAGGCAGACGCCGACCCGGCCGGTCACCCGGGCGTAGCCGTCGGCCGCATGGGCGCCGCCCTGCTCGTGGCGGACGAGGACGTGGCGGAGCTCGGGATAGTCGCCCAGGACGTCATACAGGGGCAGGACCACGCCCCCCGGGTAGCCGAAGAAGACATCGACGCCCTGGCGCAGGAGCGCCTCGCACACGACGTCGGCGCCGATCCGGCTGCGCTTGAGCGGCTTCGTATCGCGCAGCATCGCGATCCGGGCCTTCTCGATCGCCGCGGCGCCGGCCGTGCCGTCATTGGGCACATGCCCGTGACGAGCCGGCGCCGGGGGGTGGGCGGCGGGCTCCGCCGGCTTGCCTTTCGTGATCGTCATCGGTCTGCGCTCCGTTGGTCCGTCGAGTGGCTGGTCTGGCTGGTCCTGGTGTGTGGTCGGCTGTGGTGCGGGCTGGCCTGGTCGTGATCGGTGAGGTCGGTCCGGATCCCGATCCGGCCATGAAAAAACCCCCGCCTCCCGGCGAGGGTCCCGTTGGTTCTCGGTGGTACTGGCGCTACCTCCGCGATCCTCCGTTCTCCTGCCGGGAGCCGGTAATAAGGCCGAGAAGGCCGTCCAGCCCCAGGAGAAGCGAGCGAAGAATTGGAAGTACCACGACGTCGACGAAGCCGGTCTCGGGCAGCGGCACGTTCACGCGCCGGCCATCGCTGGTGATGACGATGGCGACGTGGCGACGGTTCTGCCGATCGAGCAAGCCCACGTTCGACTCCGTGGCGGTCCCGGACGACGTTTGCCGTCTGGTTCGGGCGAGTGTACGAGCCGACGATCGATTGCGCAACCCGCTCGGAACGGCCCGAAGGTACCGTCCGCGCGAGGCCGATCTTCGCCCAGGCGACGTGGGAGAGTGGTGGCCCGGCTCGAGGGTCGCCGGTTGGGACGAAGGTCGCTGGCAGACGCACGTTCGGCCCAACTCCGGGCCGGACGGGGCGCTGATCGGGCACTGGGCGCCCCGAGCGGGGCCTGTGCTAGCCTCAAAACGTGCCTGAACCGACGATCCAGCCGCCGCGCACCCTGGTCGACAAGATCTGGGACAGCCATGTCGTCCACGACGAGCCGGGCGCGCCGAGCGTCCTGGCGATCGATCTCCACCTCGTCCACGAGGTGACCAGCCCGCAGGCGTTCACCGGCCTGCGCCAGCGCGGCCTGACCGTCCATCGGCCGGGCCAGACCGTGGCAACGGCCGACCACTCGATCCCGACCCACGACCGCTCGCTGCCGATCGCCGACCTGATCGCCGCGGCCCAGGTCCAGCAGCTGACCGACAACTGCACCGAGTTCGGGATCCCGCTCCACGGCCTGGGCTCACCCAACCAGGGCATCGTCCACATCATCGGCCCGGAGCTGGGCCTGACCCAGCCGGGGATGACGATCGTGTGCGGCGACTCGCACACGGCCACCCACGGCGCGTTCGGCGCGCTGGCCTTCGGGATCGGGACCAGCGAGGTGGAGATGGTCCTGGCCAGCCAGTGCCTGCTCCAGCGCCGGCCGAAGACCCACGAGGTCCGGGTCGACGGCCAGCTCACGGCCGGGGTCAGCGCCAAGGACATCATCCTGGCCCTGATCGCCCGGATCGGGGTCGGCGGCGGGACCGGCCACGTCTTCGAATACACCGGCGCCGCGATCCGGGGCTTGACCATGGAACAGCGGATGACCGTGTGCAACATGAGCATCGAGGGCGGCGCCCGGGCCGGCCTGATCGCGCCCGACGACACGACCTTCGAGTACGTCCACGGCCGACCCCACGCCCCGAAGGACGCCGACTGGGATACCGCCCTGGAGCGCTGGCGCGAGCTGCCCACGGATGCCGGCGCCCGCTACGACAAGGCGATCACGATCGACGCCTCGAGCCTCGAGCCGATGGTCACCTACGGCACGAACCCGGGCATGGGCCTGCCGATCGGCAGCCGGGTCCCCTCGCCCGCGGACGCGGCCGATCCATCCGCACGGCGGGCGCTCGAGCATGCCCTCGAATACATGGACCTCCAGCCCGGCCAGGCGCTCCTGGGCCAGAAGGTCGACGTCGTGTTCATCGGCTCGTGCACCAACGGCCGGATCAGCGACCTGCGCCTCGCCGCGTCGGTCCTCAAGGGCCGCCGGATCGCCGACGGCGTCCGGGTGATGGTCGTGCCCGGTTCCCAGGAGGTGAAGAAAGAGGCCGAGAACGAGGGCCTGGCCGAGATCTTCAAGGCGGCCGGCGCCGAATGGCGCGAGGCGGGCTGTTCGATGTGCATCGCCATGAACGGCGACCAGCTGACGCCCGGCCAGTACGCGATCAGCACCTCGAACCGCAACTTCGAGGGCCGCCAGGGCAAGGGTGGCCGGACCTTCCTGGCCTCGCCGCTGACCGCGGCGGCGTCGGCCCTGGCCGGCGTGATCGCCGACCCGCGGCGCTTGCCCGGGATCGAGGCCTCGAGCGGCCTCGGCGGCCGGTAGACGGGCCATGGCCGACGCCTTCACGACGTTCACCAGTGCGGTGATCCCGTTGCCGGCCGAGAACGTCGACACCGACCAGATCGTGCCCGCGCGCTACCTCAAGATGACCGACAAGGCCGGCTTGGCTGATGCCCTCTTCCACGACTGGCGCTTCGACGCCGACGGCGGCCAGCATGAGCCGCTGTTCGTGATGGACCGCCTGGCGATGGCCGGCCGGCGGATCCTCCTGGCCGGCGACAACTTCGGGACCGGCTCGTCGCGCGAGCACGCCCCCTGGGCGCTCGTCGCCTGGGGGATCCGGGTGATCCTGTCGACGAGCTTCGCCGACATCTTTCGGGGCAATGCCCTCAAGAACGGGCTGCTCCCGATCGTCGTCGAGGAGGAGCGCCACCGGCAGCTGTTCGAGCTGGTGGCCGCCGACCCGGACCTGGAGCTGACGGTCGACCTGGAGACCCAGCTGATCCACCTGCCCGGCGACGAGGACCTGCCCTTCGAGGTCGACCCGTTCGCCAAGTCGATGCTCCTGGCCGGGACCGACGAGATGGGCTGGCTGCTCCGGCACATGCCTACGATCGACGCGTACCAGGCCGCCCACCCGGCCCGAATCGACACCAGGGTCGGCGCCGACTGAGCCCGGCCGGGCCGTCATCGCGATACTGATTCGGTGAACCTGGTCGACGTCGTCATCATCGGGGTCCTGATCTTCGCCCTGGTGGCGGGCCTCGCCTCGGGCGTCTTTCCCCAGCTCGGCGGCCTGAGCGGCGCGGTCGGCGGCGGCGCCCTGGCGATCCTCGTCCTGCTGCCCGTTGGCCAGGGCTGGCTGCAGACCCTCGATCCGCCGCTGCGGGCGGTCGTCGTCCTGGTCGGCATCGTGGGCATCGTCGGGTTGGGCGAGGCCGTCGGTTCCGGGCTGGGGGCCGCGATTCGCGAGCGGCTGGTCGGCCACGGACTGCTGGGCAACCTCGATCGCCTGGCCGGCGGCTTCCTGGGCTTTGCCCAGGGCATCCTCGTCGTGTGGCTGGTGGGCGGCGTGCTGGCCGCCGGACCGGTGCCCCAGGTCGCGGCGGCCGTCCAGCGCTCGGCGATCGTGCGCGGCCTGGCCGACCTGCTGCCGCCGCCGACCCAGATCGTGGGCGAGCTGGGCAAGTGGCTCGACGCCTCGGGCCTGCCCGATGTGTTCATCGGCTTCGAGCCGTTCCCCGGGCCGCCGGTCGATCCGCCAACCGACGCCCAGGCCGCGGCGATCGCGGCCGGGGCGGCGCCGTCCACCCTCCTGATCCGGGCCGATGCCTGCGGCTACGTCCTGAGCGGGACGGGCTTCGTCGTGAAGTCGGGCTACATCGTCACCAACGCCCACGTGGTGGCCGGCTCGGCTTCGGTCTCGGTCGGCCACGACACCGGCCTGCCGGCCAAGGCGTCGGTCGTCCTGTTCGATCCGGAGCTGGACGTGGCCCTCCTGTACGTGCCCAACCTGAGCCTGCCTCCGCTGGCCTTCGCCGATCAGCTGCCCAGCCGCGGCGACCTGGGTGCGGCGCTCGGCCATCCCGGCGGGGGCGCCCTGGCCACGATCGCCGCGGCGGTGACCAGCACCTACCAGGCCGAGGGCCGCGACATCTACGGCACGGCCGAGGTCAACCGCGAGATCATCGAGCTCCGGGCGGCGATCATCCAGGGCGACAGCGGCGGCCCGCTGGTGCTCGCCGACGGAACCGTTGGCGGGGTGGTCTTCGCCCAGGCCCAGACTGACCCGGACGTGGGCTACGCCCTCTCGCCGGTCGACATCGCGGCCCGGATCCGGCCGGCGCTGGGCCTGAAGGCCGGGGTCAGCACCGGCCCCTGCACGCGCTGAGGGATCGCGCTGCGGTCCGCGGGGCGGCCCTTCTACACTTCCAGCAGACCGCTCCAGTTGACCGCTCCACTCCACGAGGAACGCCCGATGAGCCCCGCCCATCCCTACGACCGGCCGAGCGATCCGGCGAAGCGCCATTCCGCGGCGCTGACCGACGGTCCCGATCGGGCCGCCGCGCGGGCCATGCTCAAGGCGATCGGCTTCACCGACGAGGACCTGGCCAAGCCCCTGGTCGGGGTGGCCACGACCTGGATCGAGACGATGCCGTGCAACATCAACCAGCGCCGCCTGGCCGAGTTCGTCAAGGAGGGCATCCGGGCCGCCGGCGGGACCCCGATGGAGTTCAACACGATCGCCGTCAGCGACGGCGTGTCGATGGGCTCCGAGGGCATGAAGGCCAGCCTCGTCAGCCGGGAGGTGATCGCCGACTCGATCGAGCTGGTCGTCCGCGGCCACCTGCTCGACGGCCTGGTCTGCCTGGTCGGCTGCGACAAGACGATCCCGGCCGCGGCGATGGCGGTCGGCCGGCTCGACGTCCCGGCCGTCGTCCTCTACAACGGCACGATCTATCCCGGGACCTACAAGGGCAAGCGCAACGCGACCGTGGTCACCGTCTTCGAGGCGATCGGCGCCTACCGGGCGGGCAAGATCAGCCTGGATGACCTGTACGAGGTCGAGAACGCGGCCTGCCCCGGCGCCGGGGCGTGCGGCGGGCAGTTCACGGCCAACACGATGAGCATGGTCCTCGAGTTCATCGGCCTGTCGCCGGCCGGCCTGAACGGGATCCCGGCCGAGGATCCCGACAAGGACGCGGCGGCCCGGACGACCGGCGAGCTGGTGATGGACCTCGTCCGGCGTGACGTCCGCCCGTCGGCAATCGTCAGCCGGGCGGCGCTCGAGAACGGGATCGCCTCGGTGGCGGCGACCGGCGGCTCGACCAACGGCGTCCTCCACCTCCTGGCGATCGCCCACGAGTTCGGGATCGCTCTCGACATCGACGAGTTCGGGGCGATCGCCGACCGGACCCCGGTGGTCGCCGACATGCAGCCCGGCGGCCGCTACACCGCCTCGGACCTGTACGACGCGGGCGGGCTGTCGCTGGTCATGCGCGAGCTGCTCAAGCGCGACCTGATCCACGCTGACGCCCCGACCGTCGACGGCCGGACGATCGCCCAGATCGCCGCGGCCGCGGTCGAGACACCGGGCCAGACCGTCGTCGTGCCGATCGAGCGGCCGCTCAAGCCGACCGGCGGGCTGGCGATCCTGCATGGCAGCCTGGCGCCCGACGGCTGCGTGGTGAAGCTGGCCGGCCACGAGCGGCGCCTGCACCGGGGACCGGCCCGGGTCTTCGACTCGGAGACGGCCTGCTACGACGCGGTCCGCCGCCAGCAGATCCACGCGGGCGACGTGGTCGTGATCCGCTATGAAGGGCCGGTCGGCGGGCCGGGCATGCAGGAGATGCTGAGCGTCACCGGCGCCCTGGTCGGGGAGGGCCTGGGCGACACCGTGGCCCTCCTGACCGACGGCCGGTTCTCGGGCGGGACCCACGGCCTGATGATCGGCCATGTCGCACCGGAAGCCGCCCTCGGCGGCCCGATCGCCCTGGTCCAGGAGGGCGACGAGGTGTTGATCGACGTCGATCGAGGAGCGCTCGACCTCGACGTGGCCGCCGATGAGCTCGCCCGCCGGCGGGCGAGCTGGTCGGCCCCGGCGCCCAACTACCCGGGCGGGGTGATGGCCAAGTACGCCGCCCTGGTCGGCTCGGCATCGGAGGGCGCGATCACGACCGGAGCCCGGATGCGGGCCGGCCTGACCCAGCGATGATCGCGTTCATGCGTCGCTGGTGAGCCAGGACGGCGGCCGGCGGATCTCGATCGGCATCAAGACCTCGCCCCAGGCCGTCGACTGGCCGACCCTCGACGCGGCCTGGGCCCAGATCGGCCGGCACGATGTCTTCGACTCGGCGTGGCTCAACGACCACCTGACCGACGTCAACCTGGCCCGGGCCGGGGCGTCGTGGGAGGCGCTGACGGCGATCGCCGCGCTGATCCACAACGTGCCCGGCAAATGGGTCGGCCATGCCGTCCAGTCGCTCAGCTTTCGGCACCCGTCGGTCGTCGCCAAGTCCGCGGCCGTGCTCGACCATGCCACCGGCGGCCGGTTCATCCTGGGCCTGGGCGCCGGCTGGTTCGAACCCGAGCACACCCCGTTCGGGATCCCCTTCGCGGCGATGCCCGAGCGCTTCGACCGCTTCGAGTCGGGCGTCCGGGTGATCCGGGCCCTGGGCTCGGCCGCGGCGACGACCGAGGCCGGGGTGACCCGTCCGGACCCATACTTCCCGCTGGCCGGCGCGACCAACGACCCACCGCCGCTGACACCGGGCGGGCCCCAGATCTGGCTCGGTGGCCAGAAGCGCCGCGGGATCGCCCTGGCCGCGGAGGTTGCCCAGGGCTGGCTGCTGCCGGCGGTCACGCCCGACAAGTCGCCGACGGACCTCGCCTACTTCGCCGGCCGGCGCGACGCACTGCTGGCGGCCCTGGCGGCGATCGGCCGAGACCCGGCGACATTCGACTTCGCTGCCCAGATCCCGACCGGCGCGACGCCAGAGAGCCGGCGCGTCGCGCTCGACGCCGGCTTCGAAGCCGGCCGGCTGGGGGCGACCCACATTATCTTCGGGATGCCGCCCCGGCTCGGGGCCGGCGGCGTGGATCAGGTCGCCCGCGACGTGGCCGAGCCGCTCCGGGCGGGCCTCGGGGGCTGATCCGGCCCCGCGCGTCGACCGGCTAGGTGGTGCCGCCGAGGGCGACGACGATCATCCCGATGATCCCGACGGCCGTGGTGATCCCCACGATCAGGGCGATCATCAGGACCAGCAGCCAGAGATAGCGCCGCTCGGTGGCGGCCGTCTTGTCCGGATCGGGATCCTGGCCGCCAGCCGGCCGGGGCGCCGAGATCCCGCGCCGCTCGGGGTCGAACTCGCTGGGCATCTGGGCGGTCGGCATGGCGCCATCATGCCCTGAACCTCGATCCGCCGCCGCTGCGGGGCATCGCGCACGTGCCAGAGACCAGCCCGCTGCTCCCGGGATCGGCCGCTACTCCCCGATCGGCCGCCGGGCCCGGATCAGCCGGCCGCGGCGGGAGATCGCGTGCGTCGCCAGGGCGGCCACGCCCATCGCGATCAGCGCCCGTTCCGCGGCGGGCATCGGCCGGACCGCGGACAGGAACTGGTCGGCGCGGGCGCGGTCGACCATCCGGAGCAGGGCGTGACCGCGCTGGGTCAGCTCGACGCTCCGCTGGCGGCGATCCTCGGATTCGATCCGGCGCTCGACCAGCCGCCGCCGGACCAGGCCGTCGACCAGCCGCGAGGTGGCTGACGGCGAGCGGTTGATCGCGTCGGCCAGGTCGGACACCGTGGTCGTGCCGGTATCGGCCAGGACGTACAGGGCGGCCAGCTGGGTGAAGCCCAGGCGCAGGCTGCCGAGCTGGGAGGCGAACCCGATCACCAGCTCGCGCCACAGCGCCCGGCCCATCGCCACCCGCTCCGAGATCTCGCGCGGATTCTGGGCCCGGATGCCGGCCGCCACGACCGGCGCCGAGAGGTCCGCCTCGAAGATCCGGGCGATCGCCCGGCGCGGGGCAGTGGGCCGGGCGGAGCGCAGCGGACCAGGGCGTTCGGACATGTCCTGAGCGTACGATCCCGGCCGAATCTGTGCAACCTTGCACCGGCTCCGACCGTGGCGGAGGCAGCTCGGGCTACGCTCGGGCGAATGAGCGCGATCGCCTTCGTCTTCCCCGGCCAGGGGTCACAGAGCGTCGGCATGGGTGCCGCCCTGGCCGCCGCATCGCCGGCGGCTGCGGCCGTCTTCGAGGCGGCCGACGCGGCGCTCGGCGAACCGATCAGCCGGCTGGCCTGGGACGGCCCGGCCGAGACCCTGAACCTGACCGAGAACGCCCAGCCGGCGCTCCTGGCGACCTCGATCGCCTACCTCGCGGCGCTCCGCGAGCGCTGGGCGGCGCGCAAAGCCGGGGGTGGACCCGGGGCCCCGGGGGCGCGCTTCGCGGCCGGCCACTCGATGGGCCAGTACAGCGCCTTTGTGGCCTCGGGCGCGCTGAGCCTCGAGGACGGCCTGCGCTTGGTGCGCGAGCGCGGCCGCCTGATGCAGGCCAGCGGCTCAGGCCGCGAAGGACGGATGGCCGCCCTGATCGGGCTCGACGACGCCCGGCTGCCGGAGCTGGTGGCCGGGGCCTCCGCCCACGGCGTGTTCGGAGTGGCCAACCGGAACGCGCCGGGCCAGGTGGTCGTCTCGGGCGAGCGCGCCGCGGTCGAGGCCGGGATGGAGCTCGCCAAAACGCTCGGCGCCCGGCGGGCGATCGAGCTGCCGGTCAGTGTCGCGGCCCACTCACCGCTGATGGCCGAAGCCGCCGACCGGCTGGCCGCGGTCCTGTCCGAAGTGACCTTCCACGACCCGCAGCCGCCCGGCCTGACCAACGCCACCGCCCGCCCGATCCGGACCGGCGGCGAAGCCCGGGCCGAGCTGGTCGAGCACCTGACGACCGGCGTTGACTGGGTCCGGGTGGTCGAGGTGATGGCCGCCGGCGGCGTGACCACGTTCATGGAGATCGGGCCCGGCCGGGTCCTGACCGGGCTGATCAGCCGGATCGTCCCGGACGCGACCGCCCTGGCAACCGACGCCCCGAACAGCCCCGACGGCCTGGCCGTCCCCTAGCGACCACCCCCAGCCCACGCGTTTTCAGCCCAACCGTTTCAAGCGAGGAGTCCCCCACTCGTGCGTCGACCCGATTACAACCGCCGCGTCGCCGTCACCGGCCTCGGCGTGATCAGCCCGGTCGGCAATGACAAGGCAACCGCCTGGGATGCCCTGGTCAATGGCCGCTCCGGGCTGGCCGAGATCACCTATTTCGATGTCAGCCCCTACGAGGCGAAGGCCGCCGGCGAGGTCAAGGGCTTCAACCCGCACGACTGGCTGGATCCCAAGCAGACCCGGCGGACCGAGTCGAGCACGCAGTTCGGCGTGGCCGCGGCCAAGCAGGCCGTCGCCGACTCGGGCTTCGAGATCACCGATGAGAACCGCGAAGAGGTCGGCGTCGTGTTCGGCTGCGGTGCCGGTGGCCAGCAGCTGATGATCGACAACCACCATCTCCTCGAGCGCAAGGGTCCCCGCTCGGTCACCCCAACGTTCATCGCCTACGGGTTGGTCGATTCCGCCTCGGGCCTGATTGCGATCGAGACCGGCGCGATCGGCCACAACGTGTGCATCGCCTCGGCCTGCGCCACGGGCACCCACAACGTCGCCGAGGGCGCGGAGGCGATCCGGCGGGGCGACTGCATCGCGGTGATCAGCGGCTCGACCGAGTCGCCCCTGCTCGAGGTGGCCCACGCCGGCTTCGGCAACATGCGCGGCCTGGGCATGCCCCGGCCGGGCGAGCCGATCACGACCGTCTCGCGGCCCTTCGACAAGACCCGCGACGGGTTCGTCCTGGGCGAGGGCGCCGGCTCCCTGTTCCTCGAGGACCTGGAGCTGGCCAAGGCCCGCGGTGCCCATATCTACGCCGAGGTCGTGGGCTACGGCTCGGCGGCCGACGGCTGGGACATGATCCAGCCGGTCGCCCATGGCGGCGGCTCGGCCCGGGCGATGAAGATGGCCCTCGACCGGCGCGGCGTGCCCGGCGACGAGGTCGACCTGCTCAACCCCCACGGCACGTCCACCCCGCTGGGCGATGTCCGCGAGGCCGAGGCGATCTGGCACGTCTTCGGCGACCACACCCCGCAGATCGCGATCAGTGCCACGAAGTCGCTGACCGGCCACATGATGGGCGCGGCCGGCGCGTTCGAGGCCTTCGCCACCGTGATGTCGATCGACGAGCAGGTGATCACGGCTACGCTCAACTACCGCGACCCTGATCCCGAATGCGAGCTGAACGTGGCCACCGAGACCCGCGACGCCCGGATCCGCTACGCGCTGTCCAACAACATCGGGTTGGGCGGCCACAACGGCGCGGTCATCTTCAAGCACTACGACGGCGACTGACCGGAACGGACGCCGGGCCGCCGGGCGGCCCGTACAATCGAGCCGCCCGTCCGGCCCCGCCCTGAGGTAACCCGTGCCGCCCAGCTCCGATCCCGCCCGACGCGCCGTGATCACCGGTCTCGGCGCGGTGATGCCCAACGGGAACGACTTCCCGACCTACTGGCGCAATCTGGTCGCCGGAGTCTCGGGCACTCGCCGGATCCAGTCCTTCGACCCGAGCGGCTTCGAGGTCCAGATCGCGGCCGAGGTCCTGGACTTCAATCCAGCCGTGGCGATGGACGCCAAGATGGCCCGCCGGATGAGCCGCTTCATCCATTTCGCGATGGCCGCCGGCAAGGAAGCCGTCCTCGATTCGGGGATCGACTTCGCGGCGATGACCGAGGAGGAGCGCGACCGGGTCGGGGTGGTGATGAACACTGGCGGCGGCGGGATCGAGCAGATCATCGACGGCACCCACGTCGCCGACACGAAGGGCCCCCGCTTCGTCAGCCCGTTCGCGGTGCCCGCCCTGTCGGGCTCGATGGGCGCCTGCATGCTCTCGATGGAGTACCACCTGACCGGGCCGGTGATGACCCAGGTCGCCGCCTGCGCGACCTCGGTGATCGCCTTCCACGACGCCTTGCGGCTGATCCGCGACGGCGAGTGCGACGTGGTGATCACCGGTGGGGCCGAGGCGCCGGTCCTGCCCATGGCGATCGCCGCCCTGGGCAACATGGGCGCCCTGAGCAAGCGCAACGACGATGCCGAGCACGCCTCCCGGCCCTTCGACGGCAGCCGCGACGGGTTCGTCCTGGGTGAGGGCGGCGGTGCGGTGATCGTCGAGTCGCTGGAGCATGCCCTGGCCCGCGGAGCCACCCCGATCGCCGAGATCCTGGGTGGTGCCCTGACCGCCGACGCCTTCCACATCAGCGCGCCCGAGCCGACCGGCCGGGGCGCGACCCGGGCGATGACCAATGCGATGCGCAATGCCGGGGTCACGGCCGCCGACATCGACTACATCGTCGCCCACGGCACGGCCACCCCGCTCAACGACGTGACCGAGACCCGGGCGATCAAGGCCGCCTTCGGGGACGACGCCCGGCGGGTCGCCATCAGCTCGCCCAAGTCGATGATCGGGCACCTGGTCGGGGCGGCCGGGATCGCCAGTGCGCTGGCCGCCTGCGGGGCGATCCGCGACCAGGTCATCCCGCCCACGGCCAACCTCCAGCAGGCCGATCCCGAGTGCGACCTCGACTACGTGCCCCTCACCGCCCGGCCGGCGCGGGTCGACACGGTCATGGTCAACGGCTTCGGCTTCGGCGGCCAGAACGCGGTGGCGGTCTTCCGGCGCTACACCAAGGCGTGATCCCGACCGGCGTGATCGGCGTCGCGCACGTCCCAGCGCCGTGGGGGCCGATCCGGCTGGCCGCCGATGCGCGAGCGGTCGTCGCCCTGGACGTCCTCTCGAGCGACGAGGCGTTCGGCGCCGGCTGCCTCAAGCGGCTGGGCACCTGGCCGGAGCCGGCCGCTGACGCGCCAGCCGCCGTCCGCTGGCGCCTGGCCGAGGCGGGCGAGGCGATCGAAGCGCTGCTGGGCGGCGACCCGCGGCCCGCGGCAGCGATCACGGTCGAGCTGAGCGGGGCGAGCGCATGGGATCGGCTCGTCCTCGATGGAGTCCGCCAGCTGGCGTGGGGCGAGACGATCGGCTACGGCGCGCTCGCCGAGCGGATCGGCCGGCGCGGCGCAGCGCGGGCCGTGGGCGGCGCGGTCGGCCGCAACCCGATCGGCCTGTTGATCCCCTGCCACCGGGTGATCGCCGGCGATGGGACCCTGGGCGGCTATGGCGGGGGCTGGCTCGGCGAGCGCGAGGCACTCCTGGAGATCAAGGTCGCGCTGCTCGCCCGGGAAGGCGTCCATCCGCCGCGGCGACTCGCGTGAGCGTCCTGGCGGCCTACCGCGGCCTGCTCCGCAACGGACCGCTGGTCCGGCTGCTGGGCGGCGAGTTCGTGTCCTCGATCGGCGACTGGCTGTACCTCGTTGCCCTGCTCGTCCTGGTCTACCAGTCGAGCTCGGATCCGGTCCTCCTGGGCATCGTCGGGGCGGCCCGGGTCCTGCCCTACGTGATCCTGTCGATCCCGGCCGGGATCGTCGCCGATCGCTTCGATCGGCGGCTCATCCTGCTCGTGACCGATGTCGCCCGGGGCCTGATCATGCTGGGCCTGGCCGTGCTCCAGGCCAGCCATGGCCCGCTCGTGGCGATCGTGGGGCTGGCCATCCTGGCGACCTGCTTCTCGACGTTCTTCGGCCCGACGATCGGCTCGTACCTGCCGGCACTGGTGAGCGACGAGACCCAGCTCGGTCCGGCCAACAGTGCCTGGTCGAGCCTCGACAACCTGGCCTTCGTGATCGGGCCGGCGGTGGGCGGGCTGCTGATCGCGATCGGCGGGCTGACCATTGCCTTCCTGCTCAACGCCGCGTCGTTCGCGGTGATCGCCGTCGTCCTCTGGCGGCTGCCATCCACGGGCTCGTCCGGGGCAGGCGACCCGGCCGCCGCCGAAGCGGCCGGCCCGGACAGCGCCGCGGCCGACGCCCCGACGGGCGGGTCGCCTCGGGCCGACCTGCCCGTGCGGCCGCTGGCCGGCCTGGCCCTGATCGACGTCGCCTCGGGCTTCGCCATTGGCGGGATCGGGATCCTGACCGTGATCCTGGCCACCCGCCAGCTGGGTGCCGGCGAGGATGGCACGGGCTACCTGAACGCGGCGATTGGCGTGGGCGGCCTGTTGGGCGCGATCGGCTCGGGCCTCGTCGTCGTGCGCAGCCGGCTGGCCGTGCCGCTCGTCGCCGGAGTCGTGGTCTTTGCCCTGGGCCTCTTCGGGCTGGGCTGGTCGACGGTCCTCGGCGTCGGCTTCGTCATGCTGGCAATCGCGTCGGCGGGCAGCCTGCTGGTCGAGGTCGTGAGCACGACCCTCCTCCAGCGGATCGTGCCTCCCGGAGCACGCGGCCGGGCCCTGGGCTCCATCCAGACGGTTGGGACGCTGGCCTATGCCGGCGGCGCCTTCGCCCTGCCCATCCTGGCCGACCGGCTGGGCGTCGGGCCGGTGCTGGCCGGGACCGCCGTCTTCGTCGTCGTCGCTGGCATGGTGGGTGCCGGCCTCGTCGGGACCGCGGGCGTCGAGGCCGGCGACCGCGAGGTGGCGGGCATCGCCCGGCGGGTCGCCGGGTTGCCGCTCTTCGCCGGGATCCCCGCCTTCCGGGTCGCGGCGACGCTCGGTCGCGGCTCGACGATCGACCTCCCGGCCGGGACCGAGATCATCCGCCAGGGCGATCCCGCCGATCGCTTCTACGTGATCCTCAGCGGCAGCGTCGATGTCAGTCGCGCCGAGCGGCCGGGTGCGCCGCCGGCCCGGCTGCGCAGCCTGGGCCCCGATGACGCCTTCGGCGAGCTGGGCCTGCTGACCGGCGCCCGGCGCAGCGCGACGGTCACCGCCGAGACCCCCGTCCGCCTGCTGGCCCTCGACGCGCCGGCCTTCCTCGACCTGGTGACCGCGGGCCCGGAGCTGGCGCCGCGGCTGCTGGCCCTCCACCGCCACAACCCCGCCCCGGGCTGAGGGGCCAGACCTGGCCTGAGGCCCGGGCCTGTCGCATCACCGACAGCGCCGGCGTCCGCCACGTGCTCGCGGGCCGGCCGATGGCGCGCTAGGGTGGGCGACAGCGATCGATGAGACCGACCAACGAGGACCGCCAGATGACCGACCAGGACCAGGATCAGGACCAGGAGCCCGGCAAGCTGGGCAGCACGCCCACGGACGTGCCGGTCCTCGGGCCGACCGATGTCGAGGGCCACGGCACGCCCCGGGCGCGGGTTGCGGCCGACGACGAGGACGACGTGGAGGGCCACTTCAGCACGATCCGCTCGACCGGCAGCAAGGGCGAGTAGCCGGCAACGCCGGGGCGAGCCGGCGGCCTGACCGGCCCGCCGGCCTCAGGCGGGCCGGTTGGCGGTGGCGGCCAGGATCGTCTTGACCTCGAACGGGGTGGCCTCCGGATACCGCCCCCGGACGAGGGCGGCCAGCCCGGCGATGTGCGGGGCGGCGAAGCTGTTGCCGGTCGCGACGACGTGGCCACCGCCCTTCCAGGCCACCTCGACATCGACGCCGTACGCCCCGAACTCGACCGGCGGGGCCGGGTTGTAGAACCAGGTCCAGGGGTCGGCCACGTCGTGGGCGGCAACCGAAACGACGGCCGCGAAGAGCGACGGATAGCTGGCCCCCTGGACGTTGTTGGCCGCGCTGACCAGCAGGCAGTTGGCAAAGTAGGCCCGGTCGGCGAGCTCGTGGAAGATCGGGAACATCGCCTCGCTGCGGGATGACAGGCTGAGGTTGACCACGGTCGCGCCCGCGTCGATCGCCCAGTCGAGGCCGGCCGCGAAGATCGCCCCCTTGCCCTTGTTGTCGGGGCCCAGCACCCGGACCGAGACCAGCGTGGCGGCCGGCGCCAGGGCGTGGATGATCCCGGCACAGGCGGTC
>DATGGC010000225.1:0-11889 GCA_035308745.1 Candidatus Limnocylindrales bacterium
TGGCGCCCAGCGGGTCGCGCTCGGCGAGGGTCAGGCGCGAGAGGCCCGACGCGTCGGCCATCTCGACGACCGCCCGGCTGCCGTCGGTCGAGCGCAGCCACCGCGCATCGATCGGGCGCCCGATCGGGTCGACGGTCGGGGCGGTCAGGACCTGCCAGCCGCCGGCCGCCGCGATCGCCGCCAGGGTGCCCTCGCCGCCATCGGCCAGGGGCGCCAGGAGGAGCTCGTCAGCTGGTCGGGCCCGTTGCCAGCCGGCGGCCAGCGCCCGGGCAACCTCGACCGAGGTCAGCGAGCCCTTGAACGAATCCGGTGCGAACAGGACCGTGGTCACGCCCCGGTCTCGCCCGCCCGTTTCTCGAGGTATTCGGGGATCCGGATCATCGGCGGGCGCTCCTGGTCGGCGAGCTCGATCACCTCCAGGCCGAGCCGGCCGTGGCCCGAACGGGGCAGCTTCATGGTCGAGCCGAGCTCGGCAAAGAGGCGCGCCTTGCGCCGTTCCTCGAGCCGTTTCATCACCGCCTGGAGGATGACGAAGCTCATCCGGCTCAGGCCTTCGAGCTCCTGGTTGCGATGGATCCGGCGTTCCAGGTCGACCTGGCCCAGGCCCTCGAGGCCGACCCGCTCGGCGGTATCGATGAGGTGGCCCATCTCGACGGCGTAGCCGGTGAAGAACGGGATCGTCTCGAGCAGCGAGCGCCGGCCGGCGTACTCGCCCGCCAGGGGCTGGATGAAGCCCGACAGCTCGGGGTAGAAGAGGTTGATCAGGGGCCGTGCCACCAGCTCGGTGACCCGTCCGCCGCCGCCCTCCTTGAGCACGCCGCCCTCGACGATCGGGCGCTGGTAATAGCCCTTGACGTACTGCAGCCGGGGCTCGGTCAGGAGCGGGCCAAGGGTGCCGTAGACCATCCGCGGATGCCAGCTCCGGACGTCCGTGTCTGCCCACACGATCAGGTCGCCGCTCGTCTCGTAGAGGCTCTTCCAGAGCGCCTCACCCTTGCCCCGATAGCTGCCGTAGCGGCTCAGGACCTGGGCATGGCGGACGACCCGGGCGCCCTCGGCCTCGGCGATCTCGCGGGTCCGGTCGGTGGACGACGAGTCGATCACCAGGATCTCGTCGAGAAGCGGCACCCGGCCCATCATCTCCCGGATCGCCCGGCTGACGATCGGTCCGATCGTCTCTTCCTCGTTGAGGGTCGGCAGGACCAGGCTGATCGTGAGGCCCTGCTTCTCCTTGAGCTGGACCAGGCGGCGCAGGTCGGCGAACTCGGCATGGTGGAAGTTCGACTCGCCGAACCAGCGCTCGACCCGGGTGGGCACGGCCCGCGCCTCTTCGGCGGCCCGGTCGGCAGCGGCAAGCGTCTCGGCCCGCTCGGCCAGCTTCTCGAAGGTCTGCCGCCCGATCGTCTCGCGGGTCTTGACCACGACCACGGTCGGCCGGGCGCGGGTCGCGATGGCCTCGGGCAGCGAGCCGAAGAGGTGGGCGTCAGGCCCGCCTTCGGCCGGCGATGCGGACGCGCCAACCACGACCAGGTCGGCCCGCTCGGCTTCGCGCAGGATGGCGGTGCGGACGTTGGCCGCCTCGCGGACGAGCGGCTCGGCCGCGCCGTGGACGTGCTGCTTGACGAAGGCCGCCAGGGCCCGCTCGGCCTGCGCCCGGACCGCGCTGGTGATCCCCGGCGGGACGACGTGGAGGACCGTGACCGTCGCCCCATGGTAGGTGCCGATGGCATCGGCAAAGGTCAGCGCCAGCTCGGCGTGCGGTCCGCCCCGGACAGGAACCAGGATCCGGCGGATCTCGGTCGAGCCGCGCTGCTTGACCACGGCGATGTCGCACGGCGAGGCGCGCACGACCTGGTCGATCGTGGGCGACACGACCGAGGTGCTCTCGACGGATCGGGATCGCCGCGGCGGCCCATCGGGTGTCGCGTCGCCATTGGCATGGATCGTGTGCCGGCCGCCCCAGCCGAAGATCAGCAGGTCCGCCTCTTCCTCGACCGCGGCCTCGATGATCCCCTCGGCCGCGTGCCGGGCAATCCGGACCAGGGGGTGGATCGGGATGCCCTCGGGCGCGTAGTCGAGGACCCGCTGGAGCAGCCGCCGGGCGTGGCGGGCCCGGGTGGCACCCTCGGACAGGGGCATCCCCTCGGGCACCTCGACGATGCCCAGGGCGCGCAGCTCGCCCGCCCGTGGCTCGAGCAGCGCGGCGCCGATCCGGACGAGCTCGCCGGCCGTGCCCGGGTTGGCGACCGGGATCAGGATCCGGGCCGGCAGCGGGGTCCGGTTCACCGGGCGCTCCAGCGCTCCACGAGATACGGCTTGAGCAGCTCGAACTCGCGCGCCTGGCGCTCGACTCGCTCCTCGGCCTCGTCGGTCGTGATGTCCCGGTTCTCGACCACGAAGCTGGCGACCCGGCCGAAGTAGATCGGGACCAGGGCGGCCACGTAGCGCTCGATCGTGGCCGACTTGCGGGTGTCGGTCTCCTCGGCGTCCCGGACCACCCGGCCGGCGGCCGCGACCAGGTCGTAGACGATCCGCGCCCAGACGTCATCAGGGAAGTGGAAGCCGGCCAGGGCATCGGCCATCTCGTGCGTGCCGGGGCCCGAGCCGGTCGATCCGCTGCCGCCCGAGGCGCCGGTGTCGCCGCCGTGGACACCCAGCCTGCGGCTGGCATCGTCGAAGCGCGCCCCGGCCTCCCGGGCCAGCTCCAGGACCGTCTCGAGGGTGGCCGGCGCCAGCATCTGGGCCCAGGTCTCGGCCATCGAGATGGACCCGGTGTTGAACTCCGAGACGAGGCGCAGCGAGTTCACCTCGAGCGGTGGCGGATCGATGATCCGCTCGAAGCCGTAGGCCGGGACGTCATGCGAGCCGCGGATCTCGAGCCAGCGCTCGGGGCTGCGCGCCGCCAGCCGGAGGATCGTGCCCACGACCTGGCGGAACATCGGGCCGAGATCGGCGCCGGGATCCTTGGGGTCGTGGACCTTGGCCCCCAGCCGGGCCTGGCAGACCGCGAAGCCACCGGCGAGGGCTTCGGTCGTCATCCAGATGTCGATCCCGAAGCGGCTCACGTCGGCGTCCCAGGTGTCGAGGCTGAGGTAGTGCCGGACGAGGTCGCCGGAGACGCCGAAGTCGCCGCCGATCGGCTGCCGGATCCGGTGGCCGTAGAGGGCCCGGGTCAGGGGGTAGGTGACCGTGTTGGTGATCGTGCCGTCGTACTTGTAGCGGGCGTAGAGCGGGGCCACGAAGTCGTAGCCGCCCTTGATGATCGGCCCGGCCAGCAGCTCGATCCATTCGGGCACGATCGAGCGCAGGTCGGAGTCGACCACGACCAGGGCGCTGACGTTCAGGGCGGCGGCCATCTGGAAGATCGTGCGCAGCGCGGCGCCCTTGCCGCCCACGCCGTCGACCTCGGGGTAGGTCAGGCTGACCTTCTCCAGGCGGTTCGTCGGCCGGACCAGCAGGATCCGCTCGATGTAGTCGGGCGGCTCGGTCTCGGCCACGACCCGCTGGGTGCCATCCGGTGAGCCGGCGTCGGCGTTGACCAGGACCGGACGCAGGTCGGGGAAGTACTGGACCAGGCCGGCCTGGGCGGCCCGCACGACATAGCCGATCGTGGCCGCGTTCTTGAAGCTGGGGATGCCGACCATCATGTCGGCCTGCCCCAGGCGCTCGATGAGCTCCCGGATGGGAGCGCTCAGACCGTCGGCAGGCACTAGCGGCTGGGAATCCGGGCGATCGCCCAGCCGCTGTTGTCGAGACCGGGCCGGTAGCGGCTGTTGGCCGCCTTGAAGGCGATCGAGTGGAAGCCGATCGAGCGCCACGACACGAGCCACGGATCGAGCGGCGGCCGGACATAGATCCCGCGCCGGACGAACTGGTTCTCGTCGAGGACGCTCTCAAGGACCCGCTTGCGCTCGAGGAGGGGCACCTCGAGGAGCGATTCGTCGTCGACCATCAGGAGGTCCACGGCGACCAGGGTGGTGGGCACCGCGGGGTTGGCCGGCAGGTTCCGGTCCTCGGGCAGGTACTCCTCGCGCCGCCGACCGCCGCCCATCAGCACCTGGCGGGTCAGGTCGCCGAACTTGGGCATCGTGACCGCGGGGACCGTGCTGTGCTCCACACCCCGCTCGACCTGGTCGGTGAGGTAGCCGTCGATCAGCAGGCTAGTCGCCCTGGTGGCGGCGGCGACGCCGGCCTGGACGCCGGGAAAGTCGTCGATCGGATCGCCGGCCTCATCGAGAATCGCCACGTAGGGTCCGTCCACGGCCCGGCTGCCGGCGGTCTCCACCTCGACCAGGACGCGCTCGCCGATCCACAGCGGCTCGATCAGCGGATCGCTGACCTTGCGCACGTCGGAATGTCCGAATCGCTGCGGCCGCCAGGCGGCCCAGACCGGCGGATTGGAGTCATCCATCAGGGCAAGGATACGACGCGGCCTGATGTGCCTCTCAGCGCAGGTTCAGGGAGTCGCTCAATACCAGCCTTCAGGCGGTCCTTTGAACTCCTGGACGACATTGCCGCCGTCCACGACCAGGGTCTGTCCGGTGACGTAGCTCGCCCCGTGCGAGGACAGGAAGGCGATCGCCTCGGCGACCTCCGCGACCGTGCCGCTCCGGCCGACCGGCGTGTGCGCTCCGGCCATGGCTTCCTCGGGCAGCTGCGAGCCGCTCGCGATCCAACCGGGCAGGACGCAGTTCACGGTCAGGCCGGCCCGCCCGTGTTCCACGGCCAGGCTGCGGGCCAACCCGGTCAGCCCGGCCTTGGCCGCGGCGTAGCCGCTCGAGCGGGGATTGCTCACGAGCGGGCCGGTGACCGACGAGACGAACACGATCCGGCTGCCCGGTGCCTGGCGGAGGAGGGCCGGCAAGGCCGCCCGGGTCATGCTGAATGCGGTCCGCAAGTTGAGCCCGATCACCCGGTCCCATTCGGCATCCGATGTCTCGAGCAGGGCCACGTCGGTCTCCGGCTCGCCGACGGCGGTCATGCCCGCGGCGTTGACCAGGATGTCGATCCGACCGTGCTCGGCCAGGACCTCGGCGACGATCCGGTCCGCGGTGCCGGCCTGGGTCAGGTCCCCGATGTGGCTGCTCGCCACGACGCCGGACCGGCGCAGCTCGGCGCTCCGCTCGTGGATCCGCTCCGTGGTCGAGGTGATTGCGACCCGGGCCCCTTCCCCGGCCAGCAGGCGGGCCGTCGCGAAGCCGATCCCGGTCGGGCTGCCGGCCCCGGTCACGAGGGCAACGGTGCCCTGGAAGCGGCCGTTCACCGGTCGGCGGGATAGCCGTCCGGATGGGCCAGCCGCCACGACCAGGCGCTGCCGATCATCTCGGCCAGGCTGCCCTGGCGGGGCGCCCAGCCCAGGATCGCCCTGGCCCGGTCGGCCGCCGCGACCAGGATCGGCGGGTCGCCCGCCCGCCGGGGCCCGGTGGCGCAGGGGATCGCCTGGCCGACGACCCCTTCGGCCGCCCGGATCACGTCGCGCACGCTGAAGCCGGCGCCGGTGCCCAGGTTCAGGGCCAGGGCCGGCGGGCCGTCGCCAGGAAGCGCGCTGCCGGTCGCCTCGAGGGCCAGCAGGTGGGCCTCGGCCAGGTCGGCGACGTGGATGTAGTCGCGGATCGGCGTGCCGTCGGGCGTCGGATAGTCGTCGCCGAAGAGCGACATCGGGCGGCCCGTGGCGACCGCGCCCAGGATCGTGGGGATCAGGTGGGTCTCGGGATCGTGGACCTCGCCGTTGCGCTCGCTCGCGCCGGCCACGTTGAAGTAGCGCAGGGCGATGCTGCGCAGGCCGTAGGCCGAGCCGTACCAGCGCAGCGCAGTCTCGAACGTGCGCTTCGTCTCACCGTAGGGGTTGATCGGATCGAGCGGCGCGGCCTCGGTGATCGGGGTCACGGCCGGCACGCCATAGACCGCGGCGGTGGAGCTGAAGACGAAGCGCTCCACGCCGGCCTGACGGGCGGCCTCGAGGAGGGCGACGCCACCGACGACGTTGGCCCGGTAGTAGATCGACGGCTCGCGGATCGACTCGCCGACCAGCGAGCGCGCTCCGCAATGCAGGATCGCGTCGATCGACTGCTCGAGCAGCAGCGCGGTGACCGCGGCCTGGTCGGTGTAGGTCGACCGGACGAGGATCGCCTCGCCGGGCACCGCCGCGGCATGGCCGGTGGACAGGTCGTCGAGGACGATGACGACATGGCCCGCGCCCAGCAGGCGCTCGACCGTGACCGAGCCGACGTAGCCGGCACCGCCGGTGACCAGGACCCTCATCGCTTGCGCCGAAGCAGCCGGCCGACGAGCCCCGTGGGGGCGCTGCCGGACCGCTCCGGCACGACCGGCGGCGGGCTGACCCGGTGGCCCTGGCCGGCGAGCACCTCGCGCAGGCGAGCCTCCATCCGCAGGGCCGTCGCGTTCTCGGGGTCGATGGCCAGGGCCCGCAGGACCAGGGCGTGGGAGCCGGCCTCGTCGCCCCGTTCCAGCTGGACGCGGGCCAGGCCGATGATCGCGATCGCGTTATGGGGATCGGCGGCCGCGGCCTGGGCGTACATCCGCTCCGCCTGGTCGACCAGGCCCAGGCCGAGCGTCTGTTCGGCCTGGAGCATGAGCTCGATCATCCATCCTCCGCGAGCATTGCCTGGGCCAGGAGCAGGAGCGTCGGCCGGTCGTTGCGGGCCGGGTCGTTGAGCACGACCTCGACCAACCGGTCGAGGATCGAGCCGAGAATTGGACCCTCGTTCGCGCCGAGCTCGTTCATCAGGTCGTTGCCGTCGATCAGCAGACCCGATCGATCGAGCACGGCCTTGGCCCGGATCTGCTCGGCAATCCGGTTCCGGAGCTCATCCAGGCCGCCGGCGTCGGCCGGCAGGCCGCTGCCCAGATTATCCGCTGCCCGGAGGGCCAGCAGCTCGGCCAGGGCCGGCTCGCCGATCCGGCCGATCATCCGCCGCACGGCGGTGTCACTCCAGCTCGACTCGTAGCTGAACATGTGGTTGCGGACGAGGAGGCCGACCCGTTCGATCGCAACGCGCGGGAAGTGGAGCCGGCCGAGGAGCTCCTCGGCCAGGCCGGCACCGACCGTATCGTGGCCGATGAAGTGGCCATCGGCCGCGGTCGCCGGCTTGCCGATGTCGTGGACCAGGCCCGCCAGGCGGACGACCGGGGCATCGCGCGGCGCGGCATCGACCGTCCGCACGGTGTGGTCCCAGAGGTCCTCGCCGGCCAGCTTGGTCTGCGCGACGCCGCGCTGGGCGGCGAGCTCGGGCGAGATCTCGCGGAGCAGGCCGGTCGCCTCCAGGAGGCGCAGCCCGATCGATGGCCGCTCGGCGCCCAGGAGCTTCTCGAGCTCCCGGGCGATCCGCTCGCCGGATAGGTGGCGGACCAGCTCGGCCTGGCGGCTGATCGCCGCGAGCGTCCCGGCTGCGATGGTGAACTCGAGCTGGGCCGCCAGGCGGACCGCTCGGATCATCCGCAGGGCATCCTCGCCGAAGCGGTCGGTCGGCACCCCGACCGCGATCAGTCGCCGGCGCTCGAGGTCGGCCTGCCCCCCGAACGGATCCACCAATCGGTCGGATTCGCCCGGCCGGGCGCCCCAGGCCAGGGCGTTGACGGTGAAGTCGCGCCGCGCCAGATCCTCGTCGATCGTGGCGCCGAACTCGACCCGGTGCGGCCGCCGGAAGTCGGCGTAGTCGTGGTCGCGCCGAAAGGTCGTGATCTCGTGCCAGACGCCGTCGCGCTGGACGGCCACGGTCCCGAACGTGTTCTGGTAGACCGCGCCGGGGAACAGCGCCTGGAGCGCCTCCGGACGGGCATCGGTCGCCAGGTCCCAGTCGTGGGGCGCCCGTCCGAGGAGGATGTCGCGCAACGAGCCACCGACCACGTAGGCCGCCTTGCCGTCCGACCGGAGGGTCTCCAGGATCGACTGGACCGGGCGCGGAATCTGGGCCGCGATTGGGCCGTCGCTCGTGTCCGTGGTCAGTTGCGGCCGAGGAAGAGGTAGTCCCGCCAGGCCTCGTTGCGCTCATCGGAGAGGTACGGCGTGAACAGCGAGTAGACGTCGCTGCGCGGCTCGAACGGCGGCCGGACGAGCCGCAGGCGGGCCTCCTCGAGGGTCTTGCCGCCCTTGCGGTGGTTGCATGGCTTGCAGGCAGCCACCAGGTTCTCCCAGCTGTGAACCCCGCCCCGGTGGCGCGGGATGACGTGGTCGAGGGTCAGGTCGCCGGCCTGCCGGCCGCAGTACTGGCAGCGGTGTCCATCACGGGCGAAGATCTCGCGCCGGGTCAGCTTGACCCGCGGCCGCGGACGGCGGATGTGGTGTTGGAGGCGGATGACGCTGGGGGCGCGGAACTCCTGCCGCGGCGTCCGGATCATCTGGTGGTCGTACTCGACGACTTCGGCCTTTTCGCCGAATACGAGGCGAAAGGCGCGCGGCAGATTGCAGACGTTGAGCGGCTCGTAATTCTGGTTCAGCACGAGGACGGCACCGTCCATGGCGCGGATGCTATCAGGGCCGCGGAGTGGCAGCGCCGGTCGCCGGATCCCAGCCGCCGGCCTGGCCCACCTTCGAGCCGAGCGGTCGTCCGAGCAGCCCCGCCACGAACCGGGCGGCCTCCAGGATTCCTTCCAGCCGGACGCCGTGGGTCCAGCCCGACGCGTCGAGGAAATAGACCAGGTCCTCGGTCGCGAGGTTGCCCGCGGCGCCCGGGGCGTAGGGGCAGCCGCCCGTCCCGCCGGTCGAGGCGTCAAAGGTCCGGATGCCGGCTCGCAGGCCCGCGGCCACGTTGGCCAGGGCCGTCCCGCGGGTGTCGTGGAAGTGGTACGCGATCTGCTCGCGGGCCAGGCCGGCGGCCAGGGCCAGGCCAGTCAGCTCCTCGACCTGGTCGGGGACGGCCACCCCGATCGTGTCGCCGAAGCAGATCTCGTCGGCGCCCAGCTCCAGCAGGCGCAGGCCGACCCGGACGGCGACGCCCGGCTCGATCCGCCCAACGTACGGGCAGCCGAAGGCTGTCGAGACATAGGCCCGCCGCCACCAGCCGAGGGCCCCGGCGCGGTCGAGGACGGGCCGAAAGGCGGCCAGCGATTCGTCGATCGTCATCCCGATGTTGTGCTCGGTGAACGCAGCCGAGGCGGCGGTGAAGACCGCCAGGGCATCAGCGCCGGCAGCCTCGGCCCGGGCCAGCCCGCGCTCGTTGGGGACCAGGACCGGGTAGCGGACGCCAGTCGCCCGATCCAGGCCGCGCATCAGCTCGTCGGCGTCGGCCAGCTGCGGGATGGACGCCGGCCGGACGAAGCTGGTGGCCTCGATCTCGGTCAAGCCCGCGGCAACCAGCCGGTTGATGAAGCCCAGCTTGCCCGCGGTCGGGATCGGCCGCGACTCGTTCTGGAGCCCGTCGCGCGGTCCGACCTCGTAGATCCGGACGTGGCGCTCGGCGTCCGGGCCGCCCGGCGATGGCAGGGTCAGGCTCCGGGCTTGGCCGCCGGGGCCGGCTGCGACGCGATCGGGGGCATCGGGGCCTGCTCGACCCGGGCGATCTGGACCTCGATCGCGGCGATCTCCTCGCACGCCGCCCGGAAGTCGGCGCTGCCCAGTGCTGACCGGTCACGCCGGCGGCGCGCCTCGGCATGCAGGACCAGCAGCGCGGCGCGATTGTCGGGCAGGGGCGAGGTCACGACGTCTCCTCCATCTTCGCGGCTACGGTAGCGCGTCCCGGGCCGGCAGTCAGCGCAAGCAGGGCCTGCCCGCGACTGACCTGGGCTCCCGGCGCAACCAGGACCTCGGCCACGGTGCCCGCCGAGGGGGCGGCAATGATGTGCTCCATCTTCATCGCCTCGACCGTCAGCAGGGATTGGCCCGGATCGACGACCGAGCCCGCCGCGACATGGACGGCCAGCACCCGGCCAGGCATCGGCGACAGAACGTCAACGGCGCCGCCCGCGACGTGACCCGCCGCCGCGCGTGCGGCCCGATCGACATCGGGCGGTGGGGCGAGGCGGAACGCGACGCTCCGGCCGTCGTCGTCGACGAAGACGACCGGGCCGGCCGAGACCGTCACCGGGTGCCCTGGCCCGGGGGCGGGTGCAGGCCCTGGTGCGTCCCGATCGACCTCGATCGTCCGCTCGGCGCCGTCGGCCTCGAGCCGCAGGCGAGCCGGTCCGTTGAGCCGCCAGCCCGCGCTGGATCCGGCGAGCGCCGTGGCTGCCGCCCGCCAGACGCCCTCACTCGGACCGCCTCCCGGCGCATCGGCCGGCGGCCAGATTCGTTCGAGCGTGTCGATCCGGGCCTCGCCCGCGCGCACCGCGGGCTGGGCCACCAGCCAGCGCAGGAAGCGCAGGTTGGTCACGACCCCCAGGACGAGCGTGGCGCCGAGCGCCGTTTCGAGGTTGACGAGCGCCTCGGCTCGCGTCCGCCCGCCGGTGATCAGCTTGGCCAGCATCGGGTCGAACTGGGTGTCGACGATCGCACCGGGTTCGATCCCGCTGTCGATCCGGGCCCCCGACCGCGGCCATCCGAGCGCTTCGATCCGACCGATCGAGGGCAGGAAGCCGGCCTCGGGATCCTCGGCGTAGAGGCGGACCTCGATGGCGTGACCGCCATTGGCCCGGGCTCGATCCGCGTCGGCCTGGTCGAAGCCGAGTGCCTCGCCGGCCGCGATCCGGAGCTGGTCGGCGACCAGGTCCCGACCGGTGATCAGCTCGGTGACCGGATGCTCGACCTGGAGCCGGGTGTTCATCTCCAGGAAGTGGAACGAGCCATCGTCATCGAGCAGGAACTCGCAGGTCCCGGCCGAGCGGTAACCGACGGCCGACGCGAGGCTGAGGGCCGCTGCCCCGAGGCGCCGCCGGAGCGGCTCGTCGACGGCCGGCGAGGGCGTCTCCTCGAGCACCTTCTGGTGGCGGCGCTGGAGCGAGCAGTCCCGCTCGCCGAGATGAACGCCGGCCCCGTAGCCGTCGAACAGCAGCTGGACCTCGACATGGCGCGGGCCGCCGAGATAGCGCTCGAGCACCAGGCGCCCATCGCCGAAGGCCAGTTCCGCCTCGCGCCGGGCGGTGGCCAGCGCCGCGATGAAGGCGGCCGCGGGCTCGATCGAGTCGACGACCCGCATCCCCTTGCCGCCGCCCCCGGCAGCGGGCTTGATGATCAGCCGGTGCCGGGCGGCCCGGCCGGTGCCCACGATGGCCCGCGCCGCCTGGAGCAGCGTCGCGTCGGACTGGTCGTCGCCGTCGTAGCCGGGCACGATCGGGACACCGAGTCGCTGGGCCAGCTGGCGAGCCGCAGCCTTGTCGCCCATCGCCCGGATGGCGCTGGCCGGCGGCCCGACCCAGCGGATCCGCGCCGCCTCGACCGCGTCGGCAAAGGCCGCGTTCTCGGACAGGAAACCGAAGCCCGGATGGAGCGCGTCGGCGCCTGCGCTCAGGGCCGCTCGCACGATCGCGTCACGGTCGAGGAGATCCACGGCCGGCTGGCCGTCGATCCCGGGCGCAATGACCCGGATACCAAGGCGGTCCGTCGTGCGCCGGATGCGCGTGACGATCTCGCCCCGATTGGCGATGTACAGGGTCCGGATCGGCTCGATCGTGCCGGACGCGGTTCCTGGGCGCGCCCCACCGAGCGCCTTGAACACGTCAATCGCGTCAGATGCGACACGCCAGCGTCCACCGACGCGGGTCGCCGGGAGATTGCCCCTCGCGATCCAGCGCTGCACGGATCTGGTCGTGGCGCCAATCCGCTCCGCGGCCTCTCGTGGCGTCAGCTGGTCGCTCATCGTGGCGCGATTGTCGCGATCCTACGTCCGCCTGGCAAGCGAGCGGTCGCGCATCGGGCCGGGCGTCCCGACCTCGTGCGGCCTGCGCACCGTCCCGCGTGACTCGTTGCCAAAACGCGAGTTGACGCGGTGTTATGGC
>DATGGC010000226.1:0-4288 GCA_035308745.1 Candidatus Limnocylindrales bacterium
CGGCGACGGCTGCGACGCCGACCGGTCCGCTGCCGAACTTCTGGGCGATCGCGGCCATCAGCTTGCGATCGGTGGTGTCGAGGCCGACCTCGTCGATCTCGAGGGCGCTCAGGGCTTCCTCGGCCAGGGCGAGATCGATCCGGCCGTCGCCGTGGACCTGGGCATGGTCACGGGTCCGCTTCAGGAGCCGGTTGACGACCCGCGGGGTGCCGCGCCCGCGCCGGGCGATCGCCACGGCAGCGTCCCTGGTGACCTCGACGCCGAGGATTCCCGCAGAACGGATGACGATCGCCGTGAGGTCATCCTCTTCGTAGAAATCGAGCCGGTAGGTGGCCCCGAACCGGTCGCGCAGCGGGCCGCTGATCCGGCCGGCCCGGGTCGTGGCGCCGACGACCGTGAATGGCTTGAGGGTCAGCCGCAGCGACCGGGCGGATGGGCCCTTGCCGATCATCACGTCCAGGGCGTAATCCTCCATCGCCGGATAGAGGATCTCCTCGACCGCCCGATTGAGGCGGTGGATCTCGTCGATGAACAGGACGTCATGGTCGTCCAGGGCGGTGAGGATCGCGGCCAGGTCGCCGGCCCGCTCGATGGCCGGCCCGCTGGTGTAACGGACGTTGACCCCAAGCTCGCGGGCGATGATCGTGGCCAGGGTGGTCTTGCCCAGGCCGGGCGGGCCGTAGAGCAGGACGTGGTCGGCGGCTTCGCCCCTGCCCCGCGCCGCCGCCAGGAGCACGGACAGGTTGGCCTTGACCTCACGCTGGCCGATGTACTCGGCCAGGCTGTGGGGCCGAAGCGTGCCCTCTACCGCCTGGTCTGCCTCATCCAGCAGGTCGGCCGCGAGGATCCGCGAAGCGTCGTCTGTCATCCGCGGAATTCTACCACGGTGGGACGCCATATCGCACGGATGTTCTACTGTTCTTTCCCCTGCCTCGTCGCCCGGCGCTGCGGTCTACCCGGCGCACCAGCGCAGGTCGGCTCGCCCGAAGCCCCCGGCGCTCGGCAAGCCCGTCCGGATCACGGCCTCCGAGAAGGGCGTGCTCGGGGCCAGATCCGGCGGCAAGGGCTCCGCGGATGGCGCCGCGACCGTCACCCCTTCCTGGAGGATCCGGACCTGGGCCAGCGAGACGAGCGGCACGCGCATCAGCAGCTCCGCGACCCGGCCGATCGCCAGATGCGCCCAGATGGGCAGGCGAACGAAGGTCGGGTGCCGTCCGGTCACTGCGGCGACGCGCCGGACCGCCTGGCCGAGCGGCAGCTCCTCGGGTCCGAGCACCGCGACAGTCCGATCGGCGAGCCGTGGATCACCGAGGACCGCCGCCTCGAGCACGCGTGCGACGTCATCGACGGCCACCGGCCGGACGTTGCGCTCGTGCAACCCGACCAGGCCAAAGATCGGGAACGTGAAGAAGGCATGGCTGAGGTGGTCGAGCATGTGGTCGCCGCGGCCGTGGATCACGCCCGCCTTCAGGATGGTCCAGGTCAGCCCGGAGCCCCGGACCAGCTCTTCGGCCTCCCACTTCGTCCGGTGATACGCCGTCGGGCCATCCGGGCGGGCCCGCAGGAAGCTGAGCATCACCAGCCGCTGAACACCGGCCGCCCGGCTTGCGGCAGCGACCGCCCGAGTCCCTTCGACGTGGATCCGCTGATAGGTCTGCTCCCCGATCTCGCGGTTGATTCCGGCGCAATGGGCCACCGCGTCGCACTCGCGGAACGCAGCTTCGAGCGCCACCGCGTCGGTGATCTCGGCCCGGACCAGGCGGACGCCAGTCGGCAGGCCGGCCCCACGAACGGTCCGGCCGATGACGACGACCTCGTAACCGTCTGCGATCAGGCGCTGCGCCAGGTGACTGCCGACGAAGCCAGTCCCGCCCGTGATTGCGATCTTCATCCGAACCGTCCAGTAACGTGCTATGTGACAGTAGCATGATACAGGCGGGATCCGATTCGTCAAGTGACCGAGCGGCCCGCGTCGCCCATGGAGCCTTTCGTGCGATTCAGGTATCGCCCCTGGCGATCAAAACCGCGGATTGGACCGACGGACGAGGCTCCGAAGCACGGCACCACCCCGATTCGATCTCCAGGGGCGATCGAATCCCGGGAATCGGGCTCCACTCCGCCTGCAGTCGCTCTCGATTCCAGCGTTTTGATCGCTCCCGGCGATCACCAGTCGGGCAAAGGTGGCCCTTCCCCCCGGGATCCCGGCAATCTCCTATCACTCCGATGGTCATTGGGTACAATCCCGGGCATGCGCCTGTCACGACGTTCGGAGTACGGCCTGCGGGCCCTGATCGACCTCGTCCGGCACGAGGCGGACGGCCCGGTGCCGCTGGCCACCCTGGCCGAGCGGAACCGGCTGCCGCCGAAGTTCCTCGAGCAGATCATGGCCACCCTCAAGCACGGTGGCGTCGTTCGGACAACGCTCGGCTCGCACGGGGGCTATGCCCTGGCGCCAGGCGCGGAGACGACCAGCCTCAGCCAGGTGATCCGCTTGCTCGACGGGGCGCTGGCCCCGGTCGGCTGCGTCAGCCTCCTGTTCTACGAGCCGTGCTCCTGCCCGGATGAGGCCACCTGCCCGCTGCGCGAGGCGATGATCGACGTGCGCGACCGGATGCTGTCACTGCTCGATAGCGAGACCCTCGCCCAGACGGCCGCCCGTCACGGCACGGCCCTGATCGATCCCCACCACCAGCACCCCGAGGCAGTCCGGGGCGGCTGATCAGTCCCGGAGCAGCGTCCGCAAGGCGGCCTTGACCCGTTCCTCGAGCGTTCCGGCCACGGCCGCGGCTCCGAGCGAGGCGCGCGAGGCATCGCGGGCCTCGGCCAGGGAATAGCCCAGGGCCTGGAGGGCGGCCACCACCTCGTTCTCGCCGCCCGAGCCGAGTGCCCCGATCGACGCGCCGACCCCGGCCGCGGCGACCTTCTCCTTGAGCTCGAAGATCACCCGCTCGGCCAGCCGCTTGCCGATCCCCGGGATCGCCGTGAGCATCGCCTGGTCGCCTTCGATGATCGCCAGCTGGAGGTCGGCGACCGGCCGGCTGCCGGTGATCGCCAGGGCCACCTTAGGCCCCACCCCGGTCACCGACAGGAGCAGGTTGAAGAAGCCGAGCTCCTCGGGTGAGCGGAACCCGTACAGTGCCTGGAGGTCGTCGCGGACCAGGTGGAACGTGTGGAGCTTGAGCTTCGAGCCCGGCGCCGCCCCGGCGATCACCGCCGGCGCCACGAACACTCGATAGCCGATCCCGCCGACCTCGACCACGATCGAATCGGCGGCGATCGCCCCGACCATGCCTTCGACCGACGCGATCATCGCCGTTCCCGGGCAATCGCTTCGCGCACGGCCCGCTCGTAGGGGGTCCGGCCGCGGGTGATCGGCTCGACCGAGGAGCGGTCGAGGACCGCCGCCTTCTCCCGATCGGCCGGCAGCTCGCCGGCGGCGGCCGGTCGCTCGCGGTGGGCGACGCAGATCGCCATGGCCAGGGCGTCGGCCGCGTCATCGGGCTCAGGCAGGGCTGCCAGGCCGAGGATCGCAGCGACCATCTGCTGGACCTGGAGCTTGTCGGCCGACCCGGAACCGGCCACGGCCAGCTTGACCTCGTTGGGCGTCGCCTCGCGCACGGGGATCCGGGCCTGGGCCGCCGCCAGGAGGACCACGCCCCGGGCCTGGCCGACGGCAAACGCCGTCTGCACGTTGCGGCTGAAGAAGAGTCGCTCGACGCCCATCAGGACGGGATGATGCTCGACGATCAGGGCGGCCACCTTGGCGTGGATCGCTTCGAGCCGGTCGCCGAGGGGCAGGTCGGCCGAGGTGACGAGGCAACCGAAGTCGATGGCCCGCAGCCGGCCGGGCGCCTGTTCGATCAGCCCATAGCCGAGGGCCGCGGTCCCGGGATCAATCCCGAGGACGATCATCCGGCGACTTCGGCGAAGACGTCCTCCGGGATCTCGAAGTTGGCCGTCACCCGCTGCACGTCCTCGAGGTCCTCGAGGAGCTCGACCAGGCGCAGGGCCTGCCGGGCGCGCGAGCTGTCGAGCTCGACGGTCTGCTTTGCGATCATCGCCGACTCGGCCGATTCGACGGCCACGCCGCCCTCCTCGAGCGTCCGTCGGACGCGTTCCAGGTCGGCCGGCGCGGTGTAGATCTCCAACGGCTCGGCGGCGGTGTCGACGTCCTCGGCCCCCGCGTCGATTGCGGCCAGGGCCACTTCGTCCGGATCGCCGGACGAGACCGTGATCAGGCCGCGCGGCTCGAACTGCCAGGCCACTGCCCCGCTGCCCGCCAGCTGGC
>DATGGC010000227.1:0-7899 GCA_035308745.1 Candidatus Limnocylindrales bacterium
AGCCCAACAAGGACGCCTACAAGCGCAGGTCGTCGATCGCCCTCAAGACGGCTCGTGAGCTCTCTGGCTACACCCAGGAGGACGCGGCCGCCGAGCTGGGGATCGACAACGACACCATGAGCCGCTGGGAGTCGGGCAAACGGCACATCGGAGCCTTCGAGCTGTCGATCGTTGCCGAGCTGTACGGCGCGACTGCGGCCGCGCTCCTGTATCCCTCCAACGAGATCAGCGAGATCGACGACCAGCTGGCATCCGTCCGGCAAGCTGCGGTGGCAGCTGGGCGAGTCGACGCGGCGGGCGAGCGGATCCGGCCAGGCGCCGCCGCGCGGTCACCTCGGCCCGGTAGATCGCCAGCGCGTAAGCCGCGTGGATCGACTCAACCACCGCAGGATCGGTGACTGGATTGGGCACAGTCGCTCCCCACCTTTCGGTCCCTCGATGATGCGTCGGGGCCGCTGACGCCGGTGTCAGCAGTGGGGGAGTGCTCCAGGCTGAGCACCGAATCGTCGCTGATCGCCGGTGACAGGTTGGCCGTCACGGCTCACCCGGGACTTATCCACGATTTCTCGCGGAATAGGCTAGTTGTCCACACGGTCAGCGGTATTCGGGGGTCGTCGTGATTCTCATCGACGCCAACTCGGTCATTGGGCTCGTCGTCTTCTTCGCGGTGCTCGCCGTGATCATTTGGGCGACCCGTCGCTTCGTGCGCTGATGGGCGAGCAGTTCGATCGGCGGTACAGCACCGAGGACGCGTTCAAGGTGGACGCGGTCCAGGCTGCCGCGCAGGGATGGGTCGCAATCGCCCACAAGTGGGAGGGTGGCACCCTGGTCGTCCGCTACGAACGCCAGTCAGAGCCGGCGCCCTGGTCGAGCTCGGCGGGACCGGTCCCGGTGCAGTTTCAGTTTGGCCAGCAACAGGGCCCGAGCCAGGGCGGCTCGCGATTCAGCCAGGCCGTGTCGCAGGGGTTCGGGTGGGGGTGTGGATGTCTACTCCTCGGTCTGGCGATCCTCTTCATCGTCTTCTACGTCCTGACCCACGCCCACGCATGAAGCCGGCCATGACGATCTAGGTGGACGACAACATCCGCCAGTTCCTAATCGCAGACGCGCCGATCATCGCGGGCGGACTGATCGCCTGGTACGGCATCTACAGCGGGCATCAGGCCGAGCAGCGTGGCGTCGCCCGCCAGGAGTCCGACCGCGCCCTCGCCTGGCGTCGCGAGGACCGCTGGCGTTGGGCAGCCGAGAAGCGCGGTCTGTATGCCCGCTTCCTCGGTACCGCCGCCCACCTCCGGCGCGTCGCCTATGACGTTCATCTCGAGGGCATAACCGAGGATGGCCCGGAGTCGGCAGCGTGGCTCCAGTCATTGAGCCCGGACTTCCTCGCTCTTCGAGCCGAGATCCGGCTACTTGCCGAACCGCTGACCACTCGAGCTTCGGACCTTCTTCTCGAGAGGACCGTTGCCCTTCTGGCCACTGCGGCCGGATCCGCCGAACCCGAGAACACATTCGACGAGGCTCTCGAGTTGTACGACTTCGCCGCTGGGGCCTTCACCGACATTGCTCGACACGAGCTCCTCGGCTTAGACCTATCGATCGAGCTCGACGATCCGGCACCAACACCGGCCGAAGGTCAGGCCTAAATGATCACCGACGAGAAGCCGCTCGTGCCGCCGCGCGACCTGGTGAGTCTTCGCTTCCGACTACTCGGCTATGTCGTCGTGACCCTCGCGGCCGTCGGCGCCATCGTCGTCTCGTCTGCCCACCTATCGGACGCGATCTCTCCCCTTGTGCAGGCGGTCGCGACGATTGCATTGGCTGTCGTCGGGATCGAGGCCGTTCTGGCCAACCGTCGGCTCGTTGATGCCGCGCGGCTACAGGCTCAGGCGGCGACCGAGGAGGCCGAGGCCGCGCGACTCGAGGCTAAGGCGACGACCGATGCGGTAGAGGCCACGCGGGCGTCGACGACCGAGGCGAGACGTCAAGCCATGCTCGGATCAATCCCCTACCTGCGTGCAGCTCGGGCCACTCCGTTTCGCTCAGACGTCGACGGAGCCCTCAGCATTTCGATCCAGGTTGCCAATCTGGGACCCGGTCACGCACTCGAGATCGTCGCCGGCCTTGAGGTGCGATACGGGGACTCGACATCGCCGTGGGTGGGCGCTCCAACCGTTCGCCGAGGGCGATCGGAGCCATTGATCATCGAGGGTCAAGACGGCCACATCATCGTGAAGGCAGACGAACTCCGCAATGCCTCGGCGGAGTGGCCGGAGCAAAGGTGGAGCATTCCGACGAACGCCTTCGTCCCTCGGGCAATCCGGATCACGATCTACTGGCTCTCGACTCTGGGCGCGACCGCGCAGCAGTCCTACGTGTGGCAGACCAGGACCTCAGCCTGCACACCGACACTACGTGGCTCTTCGAATCGATGACGATCGATCCGGGCCCGGGCAACGGCGCCCCACTGCATTTCACTCGGCCTCCGGACTAGATCCCGGACGCAAAGAAACGGCCCCCGATGCCCGAAGGCACCGAGGGCCGAATGGCCGGGGAGGAGTCCGGTCGTCAGTCAGCTGGCCGGTCGAAGATCCCGTGCAGGACCGCGCGAATGGCCTTTTCGACCGCTCGCAGGATCCGTTCCTCGAGGTCCGGCGGAAGCGGTGGCGGAGGAGCGGGCGGGGTCGGCGCCGGGGGAGTGGGCGGGGTCGGCGCCGGGGGAGTGGGCGGGACCGGCGCCGGCGGGACGGGCACTGGTGTCGGAACTGGCGCGGGGAACGGTTGGCCCGTGATCTGGGTGAAGGCGGCCGCCAGCCCAGCGACGTCGACGCCCGCCTGGAACACCTTCGAGCCGAGGTGCTCCTTGAAGATCACGACCCAGCCTTCCTCGACGAGCTTCGCCCAGAAGGCGTCGGTGAAGCCCGTCTCGGTGGCCCATGTGATGAAGCGGTTGTCGTCGCCCGGCTGGGCCGAGAAGTAGCCGCCGACGAGCACGCTGTGGCCGCCGGCCTCGGACGATCCGGCGACGAAGTCCCACGGCTGGCCGTTGTCGAACTCGGTCTCGTTCGCCTCGAGGACGGTGATCCCGGTCCAGATGTGACCGAAGAGGTCGATCGCCGCCTGGACCTCGGCGAGGTTCTTCACGTCGACCTGGGCGAAGCCCACGATCAGGCCGGTCTTGACCAGGTACTCGAGGAAGGTCTGGATGACCATCCCGTTGTCCTCGGCGGGGAAGCCCGGGTTCTGGGTCTTGTACCAGGCGAGGACCTGGTTGAGGTCGGGATAGACCTCGCCGGCGCCGATCGTCGCGGTGATCAGGCGGGTCAGGTTGGCCATCGTGACCGGCACGCAGTCGCCGTACTGGTCGTTCCCCAGCATCTGCCAGCCGCCGTTGAGGGCGGCCAGGTAGTCGACGCTGGCTGGATGGGCCGGCACGACGCCGGTCAGGAAGTGGGCCAGTTGCAGAGCCGGCTTGTTCGCCGGCGGTCGCCGGCCGAGCTTGAGATCCCGGGCGCTCATCAGGCGGCCGAGAGCTTCGTGTCCTGCGGCGCGACCTGGCCGCGGGTCAGCAGGGCGAGAATCGGCACGACAGCGGCGTTAATCGCCGCCACCGTCTCGACGGGCAGGTTGAGGCCGTACGCGCCTGCCAGGGCCAGGATCGAGCCGACCAGGTAGGTGAACGCGACCGGGCTGACGGGACGGACGGCGTAGGCGGTCACGGCACCGGCGACGGCGTTGATCGCGACGACCCAGAGGGCCGCTTCCTGGCCGGTCAGCCAGTGGAAGCCGAACGTGCCGGCGACGAGGATCAGCTGCGCGATGACCGCGATCCAGAGTGTGGGCTCGCGCCCGAAGATCTTCATGGGGTCCTCCTACTCGTAGACGATGTGGGCCTTGGCCCGGTCCGCGGCGATCGCCGCGGTGCAGTCAGGTGCCGGGATCGGATCCGGCGTGAAGTCGACGTCGACGTCGAGCAGTGCGGCTGCCTCGCTGCCGATGAGCCAGGCGGTCGATCGATCGCCGGACCCACCGGGGATCGGCGGCGTCAGCGAGATCTCGAGGTCGGTGTGCTTGCTGTAGCCTGCCGGGACGCTGTGCAGCGAGCCATCGAGGAGCCGGATGTACGAGTGGCCGGCGCCGTGGACGACGACCGTGCCGCTCTGCTGCGCCTTGATCACGAAGGTCTGGTTCACGACTGGCTCCTCCGGACCGCCACCGGGCGGTGCATCCCACTGGCCGTAGTTCGCCTTGAGCGCCCGGTCGAGGTCGACGTCGGCGCCGTTGATCGGCTTCGCGCCCATGCCGGCCGTTTCGTACTGGTCCAGGTGGCACCAGGACGGTGGCTGCTTGCCGTGGCGCCAGCCGCCCGCCATCCAGAACCAGAACGCCGTCCCCGCCTGGCGGCAGTGGACCAGCAGGTCGACGCCGCCGTAGATCCCGACGCGAGCTCGGCCCAGGACCGAGGCGGCGGCCGTCAGGTAGGCGTCGACGCGGCCGAAGTACTGGGGCTGGGGATCGAAGTCGGCCGAGAAGTAGACCGGACAGCTCGACGGGAAGCCGAGGCCCTTGAGGTCCGCCAACGCGTCCTGGGCATCTGCCTCGCCGGCGGCCGCGCCATCGAGCACCCGGTTGCTCGTGCTCTCGAAGTTCGCGACGATCGCCAGGCCGTGGGCCTGCAGGTCGTCGATCTCGCCGAGCGTGAGCGGCTTGTGCGGATCCGGATTCCCTCGGTACGCGAGGTACCGAATCGCGAAGAGCTTGCCGGCTGCGACGAGAGCGGCTCCCCCCGGCCGCCCGTCGTCGTAGTCGACCCCCTCGAGCGTCATGCCGCTCGGATGCTCGAGCCAACGTCGAACCGGACGGTCGCCGACGAGCTCGTGCTCGTGGTGACGGTCGTCGACGTCGCCCGGATCGTGTCGTTCACGAGCTGGCGGGTCAGGACCGGATTGTGGGTGTCGGGCAGCGGCAAGCTGAACCGCTTCTCCGAGGCCGCGTCGGCGTTGAGCATCACAGGCCTCTGGTCGGTCACCGTGGGACCCCCGACGTCGGGATGATCGACCAGTCACGCAGACCCATTGGGACCCGGCGGCCCTCGAATGCCTTGGCCTCGGTCTCACGCTGGAGCTGGAAATCGATCTTGAGTCCGGTGATCTGCTGACCCCAGATCGAGATCGCCCGGTTGATGTAGCGGATCCGCTCGAGCTTCACGGCCTGATCTGCCGACCGAAATCGGGCGTCGAAGACGTCATCCGGCAGCATCGTCCGCAGGTCGACATCGTGATAGTCGGCCTCGGTCAGGACGGATCCGACCAGGTACGGCGGATAGCCATCGAAGAGCGTCTCGAGCTGCTGGCACCACTCCTCGAGGCGCTCGAAGTCAGACATCACCAGGAACGACACGCGGCCCTCGCGGCTCACGGGTTCGGCGCCAGGACGGCGCCCGGGCAGGCGGTGCAGTGGACCAGGACGCCGCCGGCGGGGATCGGCCAGGTGTTGCCGGTCACGAGCAGCCCCGCCACGTTGTTGAAGCGCATCGCCCAGCCGGGCGTCGAGACGCCGGTCGCGCGGGTCACGGACAGGCGCGTCTTCGCGTCGCTGCCCCAGAACGAGATCGCGCCGTCCGTCGTGGCACTGGCGATCGACTGCGGGCCGCCCTGGAGCGTGACCGAGTCGATGGTGATGTCCTGCCAGGTCATGCCCGTGGAACCATCGCCGACGATCGCGTGCGGGCTGTAGGCCTTCGACCAGGACCAGCGCGTGATCGTCACGTTGCTGATCGCGATCCGCTCGAGCAGCTCGCCGCTCGTGCCGTCCTCGAAGTCGATCGGGTACAGCGCCGTGTCGGTGATCGTGTCGGCGGTGATGGTCTCGTCGGTCGCCGTGGCGATCGCGATCCCCATGACGCCCGTCCGAGCGATCGCGGTGTTGCTGATCGTGACGAAGCTGGGCCGCTCGCCGACGTGGCCGTTGCTGGCCTCGTAGATGCCGTGGCCCCACTCGTCGCTGATCGTCTCGTGGTCGATCAGGATGCCGGTCTCGTTCCGGTAGATCGCGATGCCTTCGCTCGACTCCTGGCCGGCGTGGTAGGCGGTCGCGGTGCCGCCTGACGGGTTGCCGCCCCGGAGGACGAAGCCGCGGATCGTGATGTTCTTGTTGCCGCCGGCACCCCAGCCGAGGAGGATCTGGCTGTTGATCGGGTTGGATCCGGTCGAGCGGATCGTCGCGCCCTGGCCCTCGAGGTCGAGGTTCTGCCGGCCGTCGAGCTGGATCCCTGTGCTGACCAGGTAGGTCGCGCTCGGCGGGAAGAGGATCGTCGAGCCGTTCGGCACGCTGTTGATGAACGCCTGCAGGGCGCCGATCACGTCGGTCTTGCCCGTGGCGTCGATCGTCGCCGGGACCGAGATCCCGGTGATCGGGCTCGGCGTCGGTGCCGGCGTCGGCACGGGCGTCGGGGTCGGAGTTGGCGCGGGCGTCGCCGAGGGGGTTGGACCCACCGTCGGGGGTACGGCCGTCGGCGTCGTAGCCGGCGACGGAGCCGCGGTCGGGGAAGGCGTCGCCGCTGGGTCGACGACCACCGTGCAGGTGTAGGTGCCGGCGGCCGGGCCGACGTGGCAGGCCTGGACTGGAGCGGCCGCCAGGCTCGGGCTCAGGACCGCTTGGCTGCCAGCTCCGCCGAGCAGGCCGAGGATCAGGCCGGCGGCCAGGGACGGGCCGCTGAGGCGCTTGAGGGCGTCCTGGGCCGTTGTCATGAGACTGGCCAGCGCCAGCTGATCGCGAGATACAGGCCGCCCACCATCGCGATCCCGTACAGGGTGGCGACGATCACCGTCGGCGAGCCTGGGACCAGCGTCCGGAAGAAGGGCGTGATCACCAGGATGAAGACCTGGCCGGCGACGAGGAAGCTGCGGAACGCGAGCTCGAGGGCCGTCGGTCGGCGTGGCAGGGGTTTGCCCGAGCGGATCCGTTGCCAGACCGAGAAACAGTGCAGCAGGTAGTCGCCGTAGAGCAGGACCAGGGCGACGTTGAGGACGATGAGCGGGTTCACCGGCGCAGCCGCACGATCGTCTCGCCGAAGACCAGGGACAGGAGTGCCCCGACGAGCACGCCGAGCGCGACGTCGTCGATGTGGAAGTTCGGGTTCACGAGCAGCCTGCCCAGCGTGTCGCCGACGACCAGGAAGAGGATCGCGGCGAGGATGAGGCCGCCGGCAGCCAGGCGCAGCTGGCGGAGCTGGCGGTTCTCGGCCGGATCGCCACGGCGGGGGTCATCGCTTGCCACGGGTTCGGGCGATCGGCGCGAGCAGGGTTCGGTCGATGACTACGCCCAGGACCAGGCCGATGCAGATCCCGTCCCACTGTCGGGGTGCGCCGATGACCAATGCCAGGACCAGCAGGATCAGGGCGGCGAAGGACTCGAGTCGGAACAACGTCATCACCTCTCAGTGCCCGATCAGGGGGATGTGCGACGGCCCGGCGCCGCCAGGCTTGCGGACGGTGCGACCGTTCTCGTCGAGGACCAGGTGCCGGGATGGGCGCCCGACCAGGTGTCGGATGTCTCGCTGGCCACCGACGACTGGCGTGGCCTCGATCGCGTACTCGATCTGGTGGCGCTCGCGCCGATGACCGGAGGTCCGGTGCACGAGCGCGGTGATGCGCTTGCCGGACAGCTCGACCCGGAAGTAATGAGCCGAGCCGCCGAGCCATTCCGGCCAGGTGCCTGATCCCGCGGCGCCGTCGATGAACCAGATGTCGCGATGCTTCCCGCCGGCGAGCTCGTGGGCCTCGAAGTCGTAGAGTCCGTCGACTTCGCCGGCGGCGTTGCGATGGACCATCGTGTCGAGCGTGCCCACGACGTTCCCGTCGGCGTCGTAGGCGATCAGGCAGCAGTGCGTCACATCCCCGC
>DATGGC010000228.1:0-2796 GCA_035308745.1 Candidatus Limnocylindrales bacterium
CTGACCTGGTTGAACCGGATCGCGCCGGTGAACGGCTCGGTCAGCTCGGTCCCGTTGACCGGGTTCTGGAAGTCGAGGGTCAGGTGCCAGCGGCCTGCGCTGGGAGCCACGTGGTAGATGCTCATCGTCGTGCTGACGGCCGGGTTGAAGTCGGCATCGCTGGTCACGTTCGACGAGTAGCCCACGGTCTGGCCGTGCGGATCGACGAGCGTGCCGATCACGAAGTCGCCGGGATCGTCGGCCAGGGCAAAGCTGATGTCCATGTCCGACTTGCCGGCCGGGACATCGAAGAAGTACGTGTTGGTCTGGCCGTACGAGGTGGCCCGGCCGTTGCCGCCGGTGAGGACGCCACTGAAGGTGCCCCCGTTCTTGCCCATGTGGACAAGGGTCCGGACGGTGACCGGGATGGTCGTCTGGGCTGTCGCGGTGTTGACCACGATCGACTGCTCGCTGTCACCGGCGGTCGAGGGACTGTGGACGTTGAGAAAGGCAGTGGCGGTCTGGCCCGCGCCGATGGTCAGCGATGACGGGTAGACCGAGCCGCCCGAGCGGTATTCCAGCGTGCTGGCGTCCCACTGGATCGGGCCGCTGGTGCCGATGCCCGCGTCACCGTCCTGGACGGTGAAGAAGACCGCGGTCCAGGTGCCGGCCGGCGGGTTGGCCACTTCGATCCGGGCGAAGTCGGCCAGGCCCTGGGGCAGGGAGTAGCCGGCGTACGTGCCGTCCGGCTCGAACAGGGCGACGTGGAGCAGCGAGCTCTGGCCGGTGTACTGGTAGTCCGCGGTGAAGTCGAGCCGCGACAGCCCGCTGGTGTGGGGCACCGTGAAGTGCTCGTCCTGGTACGTCTCCACCACGCCGCTCCAGATCGGGAAGGCGCCGGTGTTGGCCGGGCAATCCGCGGTCGGGGTACCGGGCTGGAGGCAGAAGGTGCCGCTGTGGTCCGCGACCTGGTGGGTCAGGGCGCGGGTTGAGAGGTTGACCTTGATCGGGCTGGAGTTCGGGTTGGTCAGCTTGAACGCCTCGGTCGTCGAGTCGCCGGGCTGCTGGACGATGTTGATCTGGCTCGGGCCGACCAGGACGTTGCCCGAGGTGGCCGAGCTGGAGCTGTTGATCGAGAGGGCCATCTTGACCGCGGCCATCACGTTCAGGAGGCCGGCACCCTGCTCGGTCGCCGGAGCGCCGATGTCGGTCGCCGTGCTGACCAGGATCTGCTTGACCAGGGCCGGCGTCGGGTAGTTGCCATGGTGGGCTGAGGCGTAGGCCGAGATGACGACGGCCGCAGCGCCGGCGGTCAGCGGCGAGGACTCACTGGTCCCGCCGAAGTTCTGGATCGGCGACGGGTTGCCGTTCTCGTCGGTGCACTCGTCGTAGATCGTGATGTTGGTGCTGCACAGGGCCCAGTTGAGGTCGCCGGGGGCGACCAGGTCGAGGGTTCCACCGCTCTGGTTGAAGCCGCCCGACGACAGGCTCGAGATGTTGTTGTCGACGTACTTGCCGTTCGAGCTCGGGTCGTTGATCCCGCCGAACGTCTCCTGGGTGTAGCTCCGGAAGGTGGTCGATGCGCCGACGCTGATCACGTTGGGGTCGGTCGCTGGCGAGCCATTCGTGCCGGTGATGCCGGCGTCGCCGGTGCTGACCACGACGGTCACCCCGGCGGCCACGGCTGCGTCATCCGCCTCGCGGACCACGTCGAGGCTGGTGTCCGGGATGTTGTTCGAGCCGAACGACTCGTTGATCACCTTGGCCCCGTTGGCGACGGCGTAGTCGATCGCCTGGAGGAAGTTCGAGGTGGTCGTGTCGTTGTCCTCGGCGAAGACCTTGAGGGCCAGGATGCTGGCCCCCGGCGCGACGCCGACGATCTTGATATCGCAACCCGCCGGGAGGGGATGGGTCGTGTTCACGTAGGTCGACAGGTCATAGGCCTGGTTGCCCTGGGCGCCGATCGAGCTTGCGTCGCCAAAGGCCTCGGCGCCACCGGTCGGGGTGCCCGCCGGATCACCGGCGAAGTCGACCTGGGTGAGCATCGAGGAGCCCGCCGGCGAACCGGACGAGGCGTAGGCCGCATTGCGCTGGAAGTCGGCATTGCCGGCATCGACTCCGTCGGCCAGGTAGGCCACCTTGACCCCGGTGCCGGTGAAGCCGGCCGCCTGGGCCTGGACCGCGTTGATGTTGGTCAGGGCCTCGGGATCCAGCTCGGGCGTCGTCGGGGTACCGCACGCGGGCAGGGCGGCGGACGGCTTGACCGAGCTCCTGGCGCCGAGCGGGGCGCTGGACAGTGGGTTCGGACCGGGGATCACGCCGTCGGGGATGACCTGGGCGACATCAGGATCGGCGGCGAGGGCTGCCGCCTGGCTCGCGGTCATCGTCGCGATGACGGCATTGATGAGATGGGTCGAGGAGATGAGGTGGCCGCCGGCCGAGCGCAGGCGGCTGACGACGGGCGCCTGCTGCGACTTGATCAGCGAGAGGCGGCTGGCCGAATTGGCGGCCATCGTGGTGTTCTGATTGCGCAGGATCGCGATGTAGCGCTGGCTGCCGCTGCCCAGCGGGCTGGCGGTGAAGGCCGCTCCGGCTCGGGTCGGTGGCGCGGCTGCGGCGACGGTCGTGGCTGGGATCACCATCCCGGCCACGAGGCTGATCACGGCGCCGGCCGTGAGCCAGGGACGCAGGCTGAGCGAGGAGCGCAGTGCGAAGGTACGTGGTGCCATCTGAACCTCATCGTGCGCAGATTGAGCGCCGGAGGGCGGCAGACGGCACGCCGATTCCCGGGCCGGCTCGCCGTCTAGCGTCTGGGGC
>DATGGC010000229.1:0-2955 GCA_035308745.1 Candidatus Limnocylindrales bacterium
CGGTAGCCGGCGCCCAGGTCGGACGACCAGGCCACGGCCTCGTTCAAGCCCGTGGCTTCTCGCCGTCGTGGGCATGGGCCTCGGCGAAGTCCCGGTGGAAGGCCGACGCGGTCGGCTCCGACTGGCCCTGGTACTTGGAACCCAGCTCGGCCGAGCCGTACGGGCGGTCGACGGTCGAGCTCATCCGGAAGAAGCTGATCTGGCCGATCCGCATGCCGTAATACAGGGCGATCGGCAGGTTGGCGACGTTCGACAGCTCCAGGGTCAGGTTGCCCTTCCAGCCCGGGTCGACATAGCCGGCGGTCGAGTGGATCAGCAGCCCCAGCCGGCCGAGCGAGCTCTTGCCCTCGAGGCGGGCCACGAGGTCGTTGGGCAGCTCCACCCACTCCACGGTCTGGCCCAGGACGAACTCGCCGGGATGGAGGATGAACGGCTCGTCATCGTCGACCCGGAGCAGCTCGGTCAGGTCGGGTTGCGGCGCGCGGACGTCGATGAACGCGTAGCGGTTGTTGCGGAAGACCCGGAAGCTGCGATCGAGATGGAGATCGACCGACGACGGCTGGAGATCGCGCGGATCGTACGGGTCGATGCGCACCTCGCCCGAGGTGATCGCCGCGCGGATGTCCCGGTCGGACAGGACGCTCATCGGACGATGGTGCCGTCGTCCCGGGTCGCGTACAGGCTGTCGACCTCGCGCTTGAGGTCGGCCAGGTCCTCGAACGACTGGTAGACGCTGGCGAAGCGGATGTAGCCGATCTGGTCGATCCCGCGCAGGCGCTCCATGGCCAGCGTCCCGATCCGCTGCGACGGGACCTCGGTCACCCCGGCGGCGCGCAGCTCGATCTCGATCGAATCGGCGGCCTGCTCGGCGGCCTGCTCGGCGACGGGCCGGCGGGTGAGGGCCTTGCGCAGGCCGCTGGCCAGCTTGTCCCGGTCGAACTCCTGGCGCCCGCCATCGCGCTTGACGACGATCAGGCGGGCCGCCTCGATCCGCTCGTAGGTCGTGAAGCGCATGCTGCACGCCCCACATTCGCGTCGACGGCGGATCGTCGCGGCGTCATCGAGATCCCGTGAATCGACGACCCGCGTCTCGCGATCGCCACATTGAGGACAGCGCATCCTGCTCCAACCTGGGCCACAACCACTTGTGGTATCGACCTAACGATACCACCAGATACGGTGGTTCCGGGGTGGTTTGGCGGTCGCTCAGTCGTTCAGTCGGCTCGACAGCCAGCGCCGCTCGTCGATCGTCCGGCCGGAGGCCAGGTCGTCGGCATGGCGGGCAATCGCCTCGCGGGCATGGAGCGCGTTGAGGTAGCCGCGCTTGACCGCGGTCTGGGCCTCGAGCTCGCGGTAGCCGCTGCGCATCGTCGCCAGCAGCTCGCAGCCGTGGGCGACCATCTCCAGGGCGCGGCCGGCCCGCTCGAGCTCGAACAGGAGGGCCGCCCGGACATCCTCGGCCGGGACCGGGCCGTGGAGCTTGGCCGCTTCCTGCTCGTAGCGCTCGACCGCGTCCCGGGCGGCGGCCAGGTTGTCGGCGATCGACTCGGGCGGGACCTGGTGGCGGCGGACCGCGTCGATCCGCTCGATCACCCCGCCCAGCGACGTGTCGATCCGGCCCGAGAGGTCCTCCACCGAACGCCGGAAGCGGTCCGTCTCGCGGGTCAGGCCGACGATGCGGCCGGTCCGGCGCAGGACGAAGGCGAAGACCAGGACGAGCAGCACGAAACCGGCGATGGGCAGGACGAGTGACAGCCACGCCGGCACGAGCTCGCCCTCAGCCCGGCCGCTGCGGGCGGGCAGCCAGGGCAGTGACGATCGCGGGCACCACTTCGAACAGGTCGCCGACGACGAACAGGTCGGCGAAGTCGGCGATCGGCGCGTCGGGATCACGATTGATGGCGATGATCGTGCCCGCGGTCTGCATCCCGACCTTGTGCTGGATCGCACCGGAGATGCCGAGGGCCACGTACAGGGCCGGCTTGACGATCTTGCCGGTCTGGCCGATCTGGTGGCCGTACGAGATCCAGCCGGCGTCGACCGCGGCGCGCGTCGCTCCGACCGCCCCGCCCAGGGCGTCGGCCAGGGCCTGGACCGTCGCGAAACCGTCCGGGCCGGCGACGCCCCGGCCGCCGGACACGATCACCCGGGCTTCCTCGATCGAGGCGGCGGCGCCGGCCTGGCTGACCCGCTCGGTCACCTCGACCGGGCCCAGGGTGGACGACGCGGCAGCCTGGGCCGTGATCGAACCCGGGCCGGCGGCCGGCTCGGCGCTGACCGCGTTCGGGCGGAGGGTGACGATCCCCTGCCCCATCGTGAACCGGCTGGTCGTGATCAGGCGGCCGCCGAACGTGCTCATCTCGACGACCGGCGAACCGTCGGCCCAGGTCACCGCGGTTGCGTTGACCAGCAGGCCCCAGCCGAGGAGCGCCGACACGATCCCGGCCACGTCGCGGCCGTCCGGCGTCGCCCCGATCAGCAGGTGGCCCGGCGCCTCGTCGCCGCCATCAGCCCGGATCAGCGCCGCGACGGCCTCCGCGATCACCGCCGCCGCCGGCAGCCGGCCCAGCTCCGGCGCGCTGATCGCGATGGTCCGGGGCAGGTAGGCCGCCAGCTCGCCGGCTGCCGCGTGGGGCGACTCGGCAACCACGATCCCGACGGGCTCGGCACCGCTGGCGGCGGCCAGGCTCCGGCCGAGCGTGGCCGCTTCGGCCCCGATGCGGGCCAGGTGGCCGTCGGCCACCTCGCCCAGGATCCACAGCCGGGCAGCCATCAGATCAGCCGCCGTTCGGCCAGGAAGTCGACGACCTCGGCCGCGGCCGCCGGCGCCGCACCGCGCACGATCCGGGTGGCGGCCCGAGCCTCGGGCGCCCGGGTCGCGGTCACCACGGTGCTGGCCACGGCGCCACCGACGGCCGGACCGTCGAGCTCGAGGTCGGCCAGGGACCAGGTCAG
>DATGGC010000230.1:0-4149 GCA_035308745.1 Candidatus Limnocylindrales bacterium
TTGTTGCGGTTGATCACCCGCCGGTAGAGGTCGTTCAGGTCGGAGGTCGCGAAGCGGCCGCCGTCGAGCTGGACCATCGGCCGCAGGTCGGGCGGGATGACCGGCAGGACCGACAGGATCATCCAGTCGGGCCGGGTGCCGGAGCGCCGGAAGGCCTCGATCAGGCGGAGCCGCTTGATCGCCTTCTTGCGCCGCTGGCCGGACGAGGTCCGGACCTCGACGTGGAGGGACCGGGCGAGCTCGTCGAGGTCCATCCGCTGGATGATGTCGCGGACCGCCTCGGCGCCCATCCCGGCGTGCAGGATCCGGCCGCCGCGGGCACCGCTGCCGTACTTGGCATCGAGGTCGCGGAAGTTCCAGCCGTCGAGGGAGGTCTCGGGCAGGGTGATCATGGGGGCCAGCCGCTCGATCTCGTCGCGCGTCTTGCGGATCTCGTCCTTGAGGCCCTCGGCCTCGCTGCGCAGGCGCTCGCGCTCGGCCTCGAGCTCGGCGTCGATCGTCAGCTCCAGGTCGGCGATCCGGGCAGCGGTCGCCCGCTCCTCGTCCGCTTCGCGGGTCTTGAGCTCCTCGCCGAGGCGCTCGATCTCCGCGGCGGCGATCTTGCGCAGGCGGGCGGTGGCCTCCTTGCCACCCTTGTCGCCCGAGGCGACGACGACCTCACCGGTCGGCTCGAAGGCGATCGTGGCCTCGGCCACGCCACCGGCCAGGCCGGCCAGCGACGCCTCGACGGCCTGGGCCGCGGCAGCGACCTGCTCGGTCCGCTCGGTGCGCTGGACCTCGAGGTCGAGGCGGATCGCCGCCAGGGCCTGGTTCAGCTCATCCTTCTGGCGGTTGAAGCCCGCCCGCAGCTCGTCCTCGCGCTCGGCCAGGGCCTTGCCGCCCCGGCCGCCGCGACCCTCGGCCTCTTCGTCGAGCTGGCGCAGCGCGCGCTGGCGAGCGTCCTCGTCGACGTGGGTGACGATGTACAGGGCGAAGTACAGGATCCGCTCAAGGTTGCGCGGGCTGATGTCGAGGAGGATCCCCAGCCGGCTGGGCGTGCCCTTGAAATACCAGATGTGGCTGACCGGCGAGGCCAGCTGGATGTGGCCCATCCGCTCGCGGCGGACCTTGCTGCGGGTGACTTCCACGCCGCACTTGTCGCAGATGATGCCCTTGTAGCGAATCCGCTTGTACTTGCCGCAGTAGCACTCCCAGTCCTTGGTGGGCCCGAAGATGCGCTCGTCGAACAAGCCGTCCTTTTCCGGCTTGAGCGTGCGGTAGTTGATCGTCTCGGGCTTGGTGACCTCGCCCTTCGACCATTCACGGATCTGGTCCGGGCTCGCGAGGGAGATCCGGATCGCGCTGAAATTATTGACCTCGAGCATGGTTCTCCTCCGCGCCGCCGCCTGGCTCGGCAACGCGATGTGGACCGTGGGCGGCGAGCGAGACCGGGCTGGCCTGGCGCCGACCCCGCGATTGGTTCGTTGAAGTGCGCGTGCTGATGACTAGTCTTCGAAGCCGGCGAGGTTGATCCCGCCGAGGTCGGGCAGGGCGTAAGCCGCCGTGTCGTCCTCGCCGAGCTCGATCTCCTGGTCGTTGGGGTCCAGGATCTCGGCGTTCAGCCCCAGGCTGCGCAGCTCCTTGATCAGGACCTTGAACGACTCCGGCACCCGTGGTGGCTGGATCTCCTCCCCCTTCACGATCGCCTCGTAGGTCTGGACCCGGCCGAGGACATCGTCGGACTTGACGGTGAGCAGCTCCTGCAGGATGTTCGCGGCGCCGTACGCCTCGAGCGCCCAGACCTCCATCTCGCCGAAGCGCTGGCCGCCGAACTGGGCCTTGCCACCGAGCGGCTGCTGGGTGATCAGGCTGTACGGTCCGGTCGACCGGGCGTGGATCTTGTCCTCGACCAGGTGGTGGAGCTTGAGCATGTAGATGTAGCCGACCGTGATCCGGCGGTCGAAGGCGACCCCGGTCCGGCCGTCGCGCAGCTCGATCTTGCCGTCGTCGGGCAAGCCGGCCGAGACGAGCTCGGCCTGGATCTGCTGCTCGGTGGCCCCGTCGAAGACCGCCGTGGCGGCCTTCTGGCCCTTGGCGTGGAGGGCCCAGCCCAGGTGCGTCTCGAGGATCTGGCCGATGTTCATCCGGCTCGGCACGCCGAGCGGGTTGAGGATGATGTCGACCGGCGTGCCATCGGGCAGGTAGGGCATGTCTTCCTGGGGCAGGACCTTGGCGATCACGCCCTTGTTGCCATGCCGGCCGGCCATCTTGTCGCCGACGCTGATCTTGCGCTTCTGGGCGACCGACACCCGGACCAGCCGGTTGACGCCGGGCATCAGGGCCGAGTCGTCATCGTCGCCGCGCTGGATCTCGCGGATCTCGATCACCTTGCCCCGCTCGCCGTGGGGCAGGCGGAGCGAGCTGTCCTTCACCTCGCGCGCCTTCTCCCCGAAGATCGCCCGCAGGAGGCGCTCCTCGGCGGTCAGCTCGGTCTCGCCCTTGGGCGTGATCTTGCCGACCAGGATGTCGCCCGGGGCAACCTCGGCACCGACGTACACGATGCCCTGCTCGTCGAGGTCCTTGAGCGACTCCTCCCCGACGTTCGGGATGTCGCGGGTGATCTCCTCGGGGCCGAGCTTGGTGTCGCGGGCCTCGATCTCGTGCTTCTCGATATGGATGCTGGTGAACAGGTCGTCGCGCACGAGGCGATCGCTGATCACGATCGCGTCCTCGTAGTTGCCGCCCTCCCAGCTCATGAACGCGACGAGCACGTTCCGGCCGAGGGCCAGCTCGCCCAGGTCGGTCGAGCTCGAGTCGGCGATCGGGTCGCCGGCGGCCACCCGGGCCCCGACATCGACGATCGGCCGCTGGTTGATGCAGGTGCCCTGATTGCTGCGCACGAACTTGCTCAGGACGTACTCGTCCAGCTCGCCGGCATCGGTCTCGACCTGGATCCGCTCGGCGGTGACGCTGGTCACGACGCCCGCGTGGCGGGCGATCAGGACCTGGCCGGAGTCCTGCGCGGCGCGGACCTCCATGCCGGTGCCCACGATGGGTGCCTCGGGCTCGAGCAGGGGCACGGCCTGGCGCTGCATGTTCGAGCCCATCAGCGCCCGGTTGGCGTCGTCGTGCTCGAGGAACGGGATCAGCGCGGTGGCAACCGAGACGACCTGCTTGGGCGAGACGTCCATGTACTCGATCTGGTTGGGCCGGGCCTCGGGGAACTGGTCGCGGTAGCGCGACGGGATCCGCTCGGCGAGGAAGTGGCCGGCGTCGTCGAGTGGCGCGTTGGCCTGGGCCACGACGTGCTGCTCTTCCTCGTCGGCGGCCAGGTACTCGATCTCGGCGGTCACGATCGGCCGGATCGGGAAGGCCTGGGCCTTCTGCTTCTTGAGCTCGGCGGCGGCGTTGGCGTCGAGCTTCTTGCCTGACTTGACCACGACGCTGCCGTCCTTGGCCACGAGGTCGATGCCCGCCTCGAACTCGGTCAGGCGCGGGTCGTCGAAGGCGACGGTCCGCTTGACCTTGCGGTAGGGGGTCTCGATGAAGCCGTAGCTGTTGATCCGGCCATAGGTGGCCAGCGAGCCGATCAGCCCGATGTTCGGGCCTTCCGGCGTCTCGATCGGGCAGATCCGGCCGTAGTGGCTGTGGTGGACGTCGCGCACGTCGAAGCCGGCGCGCTCGCGGCTCAGGCCGCCGGGGCCGAGCGCCGAGAGCCGCCGCTTGTGGGTCAGCTCGGCGAGCGGGTTGGTCTGGTCCATGAACTGCGACAGCTGGCTGGAGCCGAAGAACTCCTTGATCGCGGCCACCACCGGGCGGGCGTTGATCAGGCTCGCCGCGGTCACCGTGGCCGCGTCGCAGATGGTCATGCGCTCCTTGATGATCCGCTCCATGCGGATGAGCCCCATCCGGAACTGGTTCTGGAGCAACTCGCCCACGGCGCGCACGCGGCGGTTGCCGAGGTGGTCGATGTCGTCCGCCTCACCGTGCCCGTTGTTGAGCTGGATGACCTTGCGGATGATCGATACGAAGTCCTGGTTGTCGAGGACGCGGCGATCCTTGTCCCACGCGCGCTCGCGCGCCTCTTCCTCGCTGATGCCGAGGTTCTTGTCGAGCTTGAACCGGCCCACCTTGGAGAGGTCGAAGCGGCGCGCGTTGAAGAACAGCGAG
>DATGGC010000231.1:0-4647 GCA_035308745.1 Candidatus Limnocylindrales bacterium
CGGCCCCGAGGCTCGGCTGCGATGCACTCCGCTCGCGCGTCCCGCAACCTGTGGCAGTGGTCGCGTGGCAGCCGCTCGGGGATGGTCGCCTCGGGCCGGCCCCGGTCAGGGCTCTGGGTCGTCGATGCCGTCCCGCCGCCGCCGCCGAGCGGTCTGCTCGAGGAGCTTGGCGGTGAGGGCCGTCCAACCGGTCTGGTGGCTGGCCCCGACGCCGCGCCCGTTGTCGCCGTCGAAGTACTCGTAGAACGGGACCCGGTCGCCGAGGCGGGGATCGGGCTGGAGCTGGGCCCCGGCGCCCAGGACCGGGCGCAGCCCGGCTGCGTCGCGCAGGAACAGGCCGACCAGCCGATCGGAGAGGTCCCAGGCCAGCTCGTCGAGCTCGACATGGCGGCCCGAACCGGCCGGGAACTCGACCTTGATCGCCCCGCCGTGGTAGTGGTGGAAGGCCAGGTAGGCCTCGAACAGCAGGTAGTTGATCGGGAACCAGACCGGCCCCCGCCAGTTCGAGTTGCCCCCGAACAGCCCTGAGCGCGACTCGGCCGGCTCATAGCCGATGGTGTACGCCTCGCCGCCGGGCAGGGTCAGGCTCACCGGATGGGCCAGGTGGTCGCGGCTCAGCGAGCGGATCCCGTGCGGGCTGAGGAATTCGTCGGGATCGACGATCCGGCGGGTGATCCGGCGCAGTCGCTCGCCGTGGACCAGGGACAGCAGCCGGCGCTCGCCGACGCCCGGCTCGGTCCAGCTGGCGACGTGCGCGGCGAGCTCCGGCCGGTTGGTCAGGAACCAGCGCATCCGGCGCCGGAAGTCGGGCAGCGCGGCGATCACCTCGGGCTCCAGGACGTGGACCGCGAGGAGCGGGATCAGGCCGACGACGGACCGGATCCGGAGGGGGATGACCTCGCCCGAGTCGAAGTGGATCGCGTCGTAGTAGAAGCCGTCCTCCTCGTTCCAGAGCGAGACGCCGCTGCCGCCCAGGTTGTTGAGGGCCCCCGCGATGTACAGGAAGTGCTCGAAGAACTTGGTCGCGATGTCCTCGTACACGAGGTCGCCCTGGGCGAGCTCGAGGGCGATGGCCAGCATGTTCAGGCAGAACATCCCCATCCACGCCGTGCCGTCGGCCTGGCCCAGGTGGGCGCCGCCGGGCAGCGGCGCGTCGCGATCGAACAGGCCGATGTTGTCGAGGCCCAGGAAGCCACCCTGGAAGACGTTCGCGCCGTCGAGGTCCTTGCGGTTGACCCACCAGGTGAAGTTGAGCAGGAGCTTGTGGAAGACCCGCTCGAGGAAGGCAACGTCGCCCTTGCCGGTCGCCCGCCGCTCGATCTGGTAGACCCGCCAGGCCGCCCAGGCGTGGACCGGCGGGTTGACGTCGCTGAACCGCCACTCGTAGGCCGGCAGCTGGCCATTCGGGTGCATGTACCACTCGCGGGTCAGGAGCAGCAGCTGCGACTTGGCAAAGCTCGGGTCGATGACCGCCAGGGTGACCGCGTGGAAGGCCAGGTCCCAGGCCGCGAACCAGGGGTACTCCCAGTTGTCGGGCATCGACAGGATGTCCTTGTTGTTGAGCTCCCGCCAATCGGCATTGCGGCCCTTCAGGCGGCTGGCCGGCGGCGGGTCATTGGGATCGCCATCGAGCCACTCGTTCACGTCGTAGTGGTAGAACTGCTTGCACCAGATCAGGCCGGCGAAGGCCTGCCGCTGGACGAGCCGCTCGTCGGCGCTGAGGTCCTCGCCGCCGAACCCGGCATAGAAGGCGTCGGCTTCGGCAATCCGGGCGGCGACCGTCGGCTCGAACGCCGCGAACGGGCTGCCCGCGCTGGCCGTTGCGGCTGGACCAAGGCGCAGGCGCAGGCGGAGCGTCTGGGTCGCTCCGGGTTCGATCACGAAGCGATGCCGGCTGGCGGCCTTCGAGCCGGCCTGCTCGGGGTTGACCGCGGCCGCCTCGCCGTCGACCACCGCTCGGTGGAAGGCGTCCTTGACGTACGGTCCGGCGCTGGCCACGCCCCATAGACGCTCGTTGTTCGACTCGTTCTCGGTGAACAGGAGGGTCCCGGCCTGGTCGATGTCGAGCCGGATCTCGCCCAGCCGCCCATCGGCTCCGACGATCGGCCGAACCTCCGAGCCTGGCTCCGGCGGACCGGCTTCGAGGCGGGGGCGGGGTTCCGGGCGGCCCCACGACCAGGTGTTCCGGAACCAGAGGGTGGGCAGTAGCTGGATCGGCGCCGGATCCGATCCCATGTTGGTGACCGCGATCCGGATCAGGATGTCGTCGGGGTCGGCCTTGGCGTACTCGACGACGACGTCGAACCAGCGGCCGTTGGCCAGGACGCCCGTGTCGACCAGCTCGTACTCGTCGTCGGCCCGCGTCCGGCGGGCATTCTCGGCCACCAGGTCGTCATAGGGAAACGCCGCCTGGGGGTAGGCGTAGGCGGCCTTCAGGTAGCTGTGGCTGGGCGTCGCGTCGAGGAACCAGTACAGCTCCTTGACGTCTTCACCGTGGTTGCCCTCCGGCCCGGACAGGCCGAACGGGCGCTCCTTGAGGATCGGGTCATGCTCGTTCCAGAGCGCCAGCGCGAAGCACAGCCGGCCGTGGTCGTCACTGATCCCAAGCAGCCCGTCCTCGCCCCAGCGGTAGGCCCGCGAGCGGGCCTGGTCGTGGGTCAGGTAGGTCCACGGCTGGCCATCGGCCGAGTAGTCCTCGCGGACCGTGCCCCACTGGCGGCTCGAGAGGTACGGACCCCAGCGCTGCCAATGGGCCCGGCCGGCATCGCGGTCGGCCAGGCGCTGGTGCTCCATCGTCGTCATCGGGCTATCGTGGGCCGTCCGCGGATCGGCTGCTGAATCCGGGCTCAGCCGTCACGTTCGGAACCGGCGGGCCGTCCCTGGCGTACGATCACCCGACACGCCCACGCCGGATTTGCCGGTCCAATCCAAGCCGATCGGCTCGATCGGTGCCCGTCACCGAGGGAGGCCGATGACGAAGATCCAGGAGACCGGCGAGAAGGTCGTCGCCAACGTCGAGCGAGTCATCGTGGGCAAGCACAACGAAGTGCGCCTGGCCCTCGTCGCCCTGATGTGCCGCGGACACCTCCTGATCGAGGATGTCCCGGGCACGGGCAAGACGGTCCTGGCCAAGGCTCTCGCCCGCAGTCTCGACTGCACCTTTCGCCGGATCCAGTTCACCCCGGACCTCCTGCCATCCGACGTGACCGGCCTGTCGATCTACAACCAGAAGACCCAGGAGTTCGAGTTCCGGCCCGGGCCGATCATGGCCCAGGTGGTCCTGGCCGACGAGATCAACCGGGCCACGCCCAAGACCCAGTCCAGCCTCCTGGAGTGCATGGAGGAGCGGCAGGCAACGATCGACGGGATCACCTACCCGATGCCCGACCCGTTCCTGGTCATCGCCACCCAGAACCCGATCGAGTACGAAGGCACGTTCGCCCTGCCCGAAGCCCAGCTCGACCGGTTCATGCTCCGGCTCCGGCTGGGCTACCCCCAGCCGATCGAGGAGATCGTGATCCTCGACGAGCAGAAGCGCAGCCACCCGCTCGATGAGCTGACCGTCGTGTGCTCCAACGAGGACCTGCGCGAGATGCAGGCCGCGGTTCGCGAGGTGTACGTCGACAGCTCGGTCAGCGAGTACATCGTGCGCCTGGTCAACGGCACCCGGAACCACGCCGACGTCTATCTCGGGGCCTCGCCCCGCGGTTCGATCGCCCTGTACCGGGCGAGCCAGGCGTATGCCGGCCTGCTCGGCCGCGACTACGTGATCCCCGACGACGTCAAGGCCCTCGCCGAGCCCTGCCTCGCCCACCGCCTGATCATCAAGACGAGCGCCACGATCCACGACGTCGCGCCCGCCCAGATCATCCGCGAGCTGCTCGACACGCTGCCCGTCGGGCCACCGTCGGCCACCCTCAACGGTCCCCGGGAGATCCCGGCCGGCCCGCGGGACGATCCCGCACCGCGCGTGGCCCACTAGAGGCTGCGGTCCGCGATGCTCCGCCGGCTGCCGATCGTTGCCCTGGCGGTCATCCTCGTCCTGGCGGCCTTCTCGTCAGGCCTGTCGTTCCTGTTCTACCTGCTCTACCTGGGGATCCTGGTCATCGGCGGCAGCTATGTCCTGACCCGGCTCGGCCTGGCCGACCTGGAAGCGGGCTATGCCGTCGGCCAGGTGACCGGTCACGTCGGGGAGCAGCTCAAGGTGACCTACACCCTGCGCAACGCCGGCCGGCTGCCAAAGCCGTGGCTCGAGGTTCACAACCCGACCAGCCTGCCGGTCGCCATCCCCGGCCGGGCGATCGGGATTGGCTCGCGGGCCGAGCGGTCGTGGATCGCCCGGGTGCCGCTCACCCGGCGGGGCCACTTCCGGGTCGAGCCGCTCCAGGTCCGGACCGGCGATCCGTTCGGCTTGTTCGAGGCGTCGGCCGTGGTCGGCCAGCCGGTCACCCTGGTCGTCTACCCGCGGGTCGACCGGCTGCCACTGTGGCGACTCCCGGCGGCCAACATCGAAGGCAGTCACGCGGCCCCCGAGCGGACCCTCCAGACGAGCCCGCTGGCAACCAGCGTGCGGCCGTACGCCCCGGGTGACGGCTTCAACCGGATCCACTGGAAGTCGACCGCCCGCCAGGGCGAGATCCAGGTCAA
>DATGGC010000232.1:0-2077 GCA_035308745.1 Candidatus Limnocylindrales bacterium
GGTGACCACGGCGCCCCGGCCCTTGATCACGAACGAGCGGTCGATCGCGAGCCGGACGGGCGCTTCCTTTGAACGAGCGGCGGACAGGGCCAGCACCCGGTCCCGCAGGTCGGCCAGGCGAAGGCGCAGCTCGGGCAGCCCCCGGCCGTCGATCGACGAGACGGGCACGATCGGCGCGCCGGCCAGGGAGGTGCCGGCGAGCATCGCCCGGATCGCAGCCTGCGCCTCGGCCACCCGCGCCGGCTCCACGGTGTCCACCTTGGTCAGGGCCACGATGCCCAGCTCGATCCCGAGGCCGTCAAGCAGGGCGAGATGCTCGTACGTCTGGGCCCGCGGGCCGTCGTCCGCGGCGACGACCAGCAGGACGGCGTCGATCTCGCCGGCTCCCACCAGCATGTTGCCGATCAGCCGATCGTGACCCGGGACATCGACGAAATCGAGCTCGCTGCCGTCGGGCAGCCGGAGATGGGCATAGCCGACATCGATCGTCATCCCCCGCCGGCGCTCCTCCGGCAGCCGGTCGGCGTCGATCCCGGTCAGGGCCCGGAGCAGGGCGGTCTTGCCGTGGTCGATGTGGCCGGCGGTGCCGATCACGACGGTCATCGCCGGCGTGCCCGGATCAAGCTCCGACCAGCGCCGCGAGCGCCTGGCCGACGGCCGTGTCATCCGCGGGATCCACGGTCCGCAGGTCCAGCAGCACGGCATCCTCGGCGATCCGGGCGACGATGCAGGGCGTCCCCCGGCGGAACATGTCGACGGCATGGTTCGCCGATCCTGCCCTGACGGCGAGGCCGAACGAGGGCAGCGTCTCGCCCGGCAGCGACCCTCCGCCAACCGTGGACTCGAGCGCTTCGACGGCCACCTTCGCCCGGGTCGCGGCCGGCAGCCCGGCCCGAATCGCCTCGGCCCGCGTGCGCAGGCTCGACGGTTCGGCGGCGATCATTCGCCAGACCGGCACCTCGCGGCGAGCAACACCGGCGCGATACAGACCCAGGGTCGCGCCGAGGGCGGCGAGGGTCACCTTGTCCGGACGCATCGCCCGGGCGAGTGGGTCGCGCCGGAGCCGCGCGACGAGATCCGCCCGGCCGACGATGAGCCCGGCCTGCGGACCACCCAGCAGCTTGTCGCCGCTGAACGTGACCAGGTCGGCGCCGGCCGCCAGCCGTTCGCCCGGCAGGGGCTCGTGGGCCAGCCCGAAGTCCTCGGTGCGGAGCAGCGCGCCGCTGCCCAGGTCGTCGATCACGATTGCGCCGTGGCGATGGGCCAACGCGGCAACCTCGGCCAGGTCGGCCGCTTCGGTGAAGCCCGCGATCACGAAGTTCGAGGGATGGACGCGTAAGACGACCCGGGCCTGGCCAGCAACCAGGACATCCTCGAAGTCCGCGGCCCGCGTCCGATTCGTCGTGCCCACCTCGACGAGCCGGGCGCCGGTCCGCCGGATGATCTCGGGGATCCGGACGCCACCGCCGATCTCGACCAGCTCGCCGCGCGAGACGATCACCCGGCCGCCGCGACCGGCCAGGCCGACGGCCAGGGCGACGGCGGCGGCGTTGTTGTTGACGATCAGGGCGTCCGCTCCGCCGGTCAGGGCGATCAGGTGCTCCTGGGCCACTCGGAAGCGGGCCCCCCGCCGGCCGGACGTCCGGTCGAGCTCGAGCAGCGAGTAGCTCGCGGCCGCGGCACGGGCGGCTTCGATGGCCGCCGCCGGCCAGGGTGCCCGGCCGAGGTTCGTGTGGAGGATCACGCCGGTCGCGTTGATCACCCGGGTGAGACCCGCCGCTGACCCGTCCGTCAGCTCGTCGAGCCGGGCGATGAGCGAGTCGGCCAGGGTCGCGATGCTCCGCGCGAATGCGCCGCCCGCGATTCGCTCACGCTCGCCGTCGATCTCGGCCCGGGCCGCGGCCAGGAGCGCGGCATGGTCCCGCTCGACACCCATCCTCGGCCGGGCGGCGGACAGCAGGTGCTCAACCGACGGCGGGCGGGGCGCCTCGGAGCGAGCCATCCGGACCTCCTGCTGCAGCCGTGGCGGGAGCGCGTGGGAGTCGAACCCACCACGTCACGCGGAGCGTGGCGCCAC
>DATGGC010000233.1:0-3324 GCA_035308745.1 Candidatus Limnocylindrales bacterium
CAGCCGGCGGCCGGCGTCGCGCCGGCGGCCGAGGTTCCGGTAGCGGCCGACGTCCTGGCGGTCCCCGAGGCCAGGCCGGCGGCCGAGGCCATCACCGTCGGCACCGAATTGCCCGAAGCCGTTGCCGAACTCGTATCCGAACCCATGAAGCGGGCCAAGCCGGCCAACGCTGCGCCAAGGCCCAAGATCCTGAAGGCCGCCAAGCCGGACAAGGCCGCCGCGAAGGCCGTCCGGACCGAGGCCAAGAGCGTGGCCAAGGCCGAGGGGAAGACCGAGGCCAAAGCCGGAGCGAAGGCCGCGGGCAAGACCGCGGGCAAGACCGCGGGAAAGACCGCGGGAAAGACCGCGACCAGGCCCGCCGCCAAGACCCACCGGCAGGCCGCCTCGGAGCCTGCGGGTCCCGAATCGGACCCCGGAGCCGACCTGCTGCCATAGCCCGTCCACGTGGGACGTTTGTCGGCTGCAGACGCACGATGGCCGACTTCCGACCGAGCTCGACGCGATCCGGGGAGTCGGCAGATGGCTTCGTGCACGAGCCGCGCCCGAGGGCGCCCCAGGGGTGACCCAGCGCGGGCCCGGAACCGCCCGGGGCAGGGCCGCTTGACCCGTTCGGGCGCTGAGCCCTATCATCCTCGGGCGCCACGGACCTCCTGCGGTATGGTTCTGCGCGCCGACGTAGCTCAATTGGTAGAGCAGCGGTTTTGTAAACCGCCGGTTCCGGGTTCGAGTCCCGTCGTCGGCTCCAACGCGAATAACGATCGTTCCCGATCCACCGCGGGCCGCAGCTCGATCGGGGACGTTTTCATGGGTAGGTTGAGCAGGTGGTGAGCTCCGCTGACTGTAGATCAGCCGTCTTCGACTGTGGGGGTTCGATTCCCTTCCTGCCCACCAAGTTCTGAGTCCGGATGTCGGAAGGATCCCTGGCCCACATAGCTCAGCTGGCAGAGCACTTCCTTGGTAAGGAAGAGGTCATCGGTTCGAGTCCGATTGTGGGCTCCACTACCGCGGCCCAGCCGCAGGATTGTCCCCAAGAAGATCGGGTATGAACCCCGAGATGGAGTGAAAGCGCTCACGTGGCGAAGAAGAAGTTCGAGCGGACCAAGCCGCACGTCAATATCGGCACGATCGGTCACATCGACCACGGCAAGACCAGCCTGACCGCGGCGATCACCAAGTACCTCGCCCTGCGCGGCGGGGCGGAGTATCGCGCCTTCGACACGATCGACAACGCCCCCGAGGAGCGCGAGCGGGGGATCACCATCGCGATCGCCCACGTCGAGTACGAGACGGCCAACCGCCACTACGCCCACGTCGACTGCCCCGGCCACGCCGACTACATCAAGAACATGATCACCGGCGCCGCCCAGATGGACGGCGCGATCCTGGTCGTGGCCGCGACCGATGGCCCGATGCCCCAGACCCGCGAGCACATCCTGCTGGCGCGCCAGGTCGAGGTCCCGTTCATCGTCGTCTTCCTCAACAAGGTCGACGCGGTCGATGACCCCGAGCTGCTCGACCTGGTCGAGCTCGAGGTCCGCGAGCTGCTGACCAAGTACAACTTCCCGGGTGACGACATCCCGGTCATCCGCGGCTCCGCGCTCAAGGCCCTCGAGGCACCGGCCAACCCCGACGATCCGGCCTATGCCCCGATCCAGGCGCTGATGGATGCCGTCGATGCCTACATCCCGACCCCCGAGCGGGCGGTCGACAAGCCGTTCCTGATGCCGGTCGAGGATGTCTTCGGGATCAAGGGCCGGGGCACGGTCGCCACCGGGCGGATCGAGCGCGGCGTGGTCCACGTCGGCGACGAGGTCGAGATCATCGGGGTCAAGGCCACCCGCAAGGTCGTGGTGACCGGCGTCGAGATGTTCAAGAAGCTGCTCGACGAGGGCCGCGCCGGGGACAACGTGGGCTGCCTGCTGCGGGGCATCGAGCGCGACGACATCGAGCGCGGCCAGGTCATGGCCAAGGCCGGCTCGATCAAGCCGCACACGAAATTCACCGCCCAGGTCTACGTCCTGACCAAGGAAGAGGGCGGCCGCCATACCCCGTTCTACAACGGCTACCGGCCCCAGTTCTACCTGCGCACGACCGACGTCACCGGGGCGATCGGGCTGCCCGAAGGCGCCGAGATGATCATGCCCGGCGACAACGTCGCGATGACCGTCGAGCTGATCACCCCGATCGCCCTCGAGATCGGCCTGCGCTTCGCCATCCGCGAAGGTGGCCGGACCGTCGGCGCCGGCGCGATCACCTCGATCGCCGAGTAGGACGACATGGCACGACCAGAGAACCGGCCGGTCATCCTCCTTGCCTGCACCGAGTGCAAGGAGCGGACCTACACCACGCGCAAGAACAAGAAGAACGATCCGAGCCGGCTCGAGCTTCGGAAGTATTGTCCGCGTGACCGCCGTCATACCCTCCACCGGGAGGCGAAGTAGCGATCCAGCGGAGGCGCGTAGCTCAATTTGGCAGAGCTCTGGTCTCCAAAACCAGTGGTTGTCGGTTCGAGTCCGGCCGCGCCTGCCATCCCCGCCCATCATCCGTACCCATGAAGAAGGCATCACTCACGTGATCCAGCGTTTCCGTCGATATCTCGACGAATCGTGGTCCGAGCTGAAGAAGGTCTCCTGGCCCACCCGCCAGCAGACGATCAACCTGACAGTGCTGGTGTTCGTCGTCAGCCTGGCCGTGGGCGTCTTCATCTCGATCTTCGACTTCATCTTCACCCAGGGCCTGACCCTGCTGAGCGGGCTGGGCTGAGATGACCGACATGACCACCGAGACCCGGATCCCGGCGCCCGAGAAGCACTGGTACGTGATCCACACCTACTCGGGCTACGAGAACAAGGTCAAGGCCAACCTCGAGCACCGGATCGAGTCGATGGGCATGGAAGACCGGATCTTCCAGGTCCTCGTCCCGATGGAGGACGAGATCGAGATCCGCCAGGGCCAGCGGCACACCGTCCAGAAGAAGGTGTACCCGGGCTACGTCCTCGTGGAGATGACGCTCGACCCCGAGAGCTGGTTCGTCGTCCGCAACACGCCGGGCGTCACGAGCTTCGTCGGCGGCGCGAACATCCCCGGGACCCGCAACGAGCCGATCCCGCTCGACGAGCACGAGGTCAAGCAGATTCTGCGCCAGATGGGCGTGGAGACGCCGAAGTACCGCGTGGCCTTCCAGAAGGGCCAGAGCGTCCGTGTCACGGATGGCCCATTCGCGGAGTTCATCGGCACCGTCGACGAAGTGAACCCCGAGCGGAACAAGGTCAAGGTGCTCGTCAGCATCTTCGGCCGCGAAACCCCTGTCGAACTGGATTTTCT
>DATGGC010000234.1:0-7533 GCA_035308745.1 Candidatus Limnocylindrales bacterium
CTCGTCGCCGAAGAACTCGACGCGTGAGACGCGATCCTCCGAGGCCGGCTGCACTTCCAGGGTGTCGCCGCGCACGCGGAAGCGGGCACGGGACAGCTGGGCGTCGTTGCGCTGGTACTGGAGGTCGACGAGGTGGCGCAGGACCGCGTCACGCCGGTAGTGGCCGCCCGTTCGGAGCCGCAGGACGGTCGCCCCGTAGTCGACTGGCGCGCCGAGGCCATAGATACAGCTGACGCTCGCGACGATGATCAAATCGCGGCGCTCGAACAGCGCGTGGGTGGCCGCGTGCCGGAGCTTGTCGATCTCGTCGTTCCGGCTCGAGTCCTTCTCGATGTACGTGTCGGAACGGGGCAGGTAGGCCTCGGGCTGGTAGTAGTCGAAGTAGCTGACGAAGTACTCGACGGCGTTGTCCGGGAAGAACTCGCGGAACTCGGCGTAGAGCTGGGCGGCCAGGGTCTTGTTGTGGGCCAGGACAAGGGTCGGCTTCTGGTACTGGGCGATCGCGTTGGCGATCGTCCAGGTCTTGCCCGAGCCGGTCACGCCGAGCAGCGTCTGGTGGCGCATTCCACCCTGGAGGCCATTCACCAGGCGCTCGATGGCGGCCGGCTGGTCCCCCGTCGGTTCGAAGTCGGCGACGAGTCGGAATTCAGGCATGACGGGCGATCAGGTGCTCCTGGCGAGGACGCTCAGGATACCACTCCGAGCACGAACCGAACGGGCGTTCTGTACCTGTTTCTCCGCGCTCGCCCGAGGTTCGGTCAAATGCCGCTGCCAGACGCGGTACGTCGAGGATTGCCCGGATTCGCCGACCAAACCGCCGCCTTGGGCCCGATTCCACGCACGGGTCGAACCCGGACGGCCGGGCGGCCAGCCTTGAACGGCCCGTTCTCAGCTGTAGTGCGTCCCACGACGACATCTGTCCCAACTCTCGGCCGGAGAGGTCGTGGCGCGGCGCGAGCCGCCGTTGAACGCGATCAGCTCGGGCAGCGAGAAGGCGGGCTCGGACGCGGCACGGCGAGCGCGAGCAGTCATGCGCCCGGATCCGCGGATGGGCGAGATGCTGCCAGCGCCGCCAGGACCGCGGCCTCGGCGGCCGCCGGCGAGCCGCTCGTGTCGATGACGCGTGTCGCGATGAGCTCGGCCCGATCGACGAGGTTCGCCTGGGCGGCGATTCGAGCGGCTGCATCCGCGGATTCGAAGCCGCGCTTCGCGAGGCGTTCGAGCTGGACGCCCGGGTCGCAGGTGACCAGCCAGATCTCGTCGAGGAGGACCGGGTAGCCACCGTCGACCAACCGGATTGCCTCGAGGGCGACGATCGGGACCTGGGCTGCCTCGGCCTCCCGGATCGTGGCCAGGATCCGCGTCCGCACGGCCGGATGGGTGATCGCCTCGAGCCGCCGGAGCTGGACCGGGTCGTTGAACACGATGGCCGCAAGGGCCGCCCGGTCGAGCGAGCCGTCCGAGCCGGCCACGCCGGGACCGAAGGTCGCCACGATCTCGGCCACGACCGACGACCCCGGTGCAGTGACCTCCCGGGCCACCTGATCGGCATCGATCACGAGCGCGCCGCGGGCGGCAAGCCAGCCCAGGATCGTCGACTTGCCACAGCCGATCGGGCCGGTGATCCCGATCTTGAGCGTCACGGCGCGCGGTCCTCGAGCTCGAGCCAGGCCTCTTCGGCGCCTTCGAGGGCGGCGGTCACGTCGGCCAGCTCGCTCGTGATCCGGCGCAGCTCGACGAAGTTCGCGCCGACCGCCGGGTCGCCCAGGGCCAGCTCGAGGTGGTTCTTGCGCAGGCCAAGCCGGGTCAGCTCGGCGTCGACGAAAGCGCGCTGCTTGCGATAGGCGTCCTTGGACAGCTTGGGCTGCTTGGGCCGGGCGGCGGGCTTTGCCGCGGACTTTGCCGCGACGTTGGCCGCGACGTTGGCCATGGGCTCGGGCAACGGCCGGGCGCCATTGCCCGCGGGGTGCTTCGTGACCGAGCCGGTGATCGGCGCTGCACCGGCCGCGACACCGACCTTCTTCGTCGCCGCGCCGCCGGGTCCGCTGCCACGCAGGCGCAGTGCATCGGCCTCGACGGCCGAGGCGACCGTCCAGCCGGCGGCGACCGCCATCCGCCAGGCGCGATACCCGCCGTCAAAGGGCGCCGCGAGATGATCGTCGACAACCCATAGCCGGTCGCACACCGTCTCGAGCAGGCGCCGGTCGTGGGACACGACCAGCAGGGTCGCCGGGCTGGCGGCCATGAATGCCTCGATCGCCTCGCGGGCCGGGATGTCGAGGTGGTTGGTGGGCTCGTCGAGCAACAGCAGGTTGGACGGCATGATCCCGAGCAGGGCCAGCTCGAGGCGTGAACGCTCACCGCCGGACAGCGCACGGACCTCTTTGAGCGTGTCGTCGCCCCTGAACAGGAAGCGGGCCAGGTAGCTGCGGGCCTCGCCCTCGGTGATCGAGATGGCCGAGGTGAGGGCCCCAAGGACGGTCTCGCCGGGGATGGCCGCGCCACGGAGCTGGGCGAGATAGCCGATCGAGACGCCCATCCCGATGGTCAGCACCCCGTCCAGCGGTGGCAGGTCGCCGGCGATCGTGCGCAACAGGGTGGTCTTGCCGGCCCCGTTCGGGCCCACGATCCCGATCCGATCGCCGCGCTGGGCGGCGAGAAACGGCACCCGGGCAATTGCCAGGGGCTCGGCCGCCGAGGCGGGGTGCGGCGACGCCGGGCCCGCCGCGGGATCCGCATCGGGCTGGCGGAACCGGGGAAGGTAGCCGACGACCAGGTTCTCGGCCCGGACGACGATCTCACCGGATCGCGAGGGACCGCCCCCACCGACGAGCGCGGCCGTGGGCAGGCGCAGCTTGCGGGTCGCCTTGGGCGTCTCGATCTTCGCCTCCTGGAGGCGGGCGAGACGAGCCTCGTGCTCGTGCATCTTGGCGTACTTGCGATGGCTGCGATACCGCTGGACGAGCTCCTGCTCGCGGGCGATCTGCTCGGCCTGGGTCGAGACGTCCTTGTCCAGCCGGGCGTCACGCTCGATCCGCTGGCGGTGGTACGCGGCGTAATCGCCGCGGAAGATCGTCAGCTTCCGGTCGCGCAGCTCCCAGACCCGCTCGACGGTCCCGTCGAGGAACGCCCGGTCGTGCGAGGCCACGAGCAGGGCACCGCTGCGCCGCCGGAGGTGCTCCTCGAGCCACTCCAGCGCCCCCAGGTCGAGGTGGTTGGTCGGTTCGTCGAGGAGCATCAGGTCGGGGTCGGCGATCACCAGCCGGGCCAGCGCCGCGCGCGTCTGCTCGCCGCCCGACAGGGCGCTCGGCGGCTTGGTCCACTCGTCCCGGGTGAAGCCCAGGCCCGACAGCGTCTCGTCGATCCGCTGGTCGAGGGTGTAGCCGCCCAAGATCTCGAAGCGGTGCTGGAGCTCGGCGTAGAGCGGCTCCTCGACGCGATGGGCATGCTCGAGCTCGCGCAAGCGCGCCCCGAGGTCGATCAGGTCGCCCGCGGCTGAGCGGACCGCCGTGCGCAGGTCGGGCGAAGCCATGAACGCCGTGTCGAAGTGCGATTCCTGGGCCAGCAGGCCAAGGGTCAGGCCGCGCTTCCGGCTGACCGAGCCGAGGTCGGGCTCGTCGATGCCCGCCGCGATCCGCAGGAGGGTCGTCTTACCGGCCCCGTTCGGCCCGACGAGGCCGATCCGATCGCCGACGGTGATCGCCGCCTCGATCGCATCGAGGATGACGAATGTGCCGATCTCGCGGGTCACCTTCTCCAGGCGCAGGATCGACATCAGCCGGCCCCGGCCGTCGCGCTGGAACGGGCCGCCGCCCGGCGCGTCGCCGCCGCGGCCTTCGTCCGGAGCGTCGTGGCGGCCGCGTCGTCCGGTCCTTGCCCGTCGCCGGACCGAGCCTCGCCACCGGTCATCGCCTTCAGGATCCGGATCCCGCCACTCTGCTCGAGGGCCGCTCGGTCGGCCGCCGGCAGGCGCTGGCACCACGAGCAGAAATGGGTGGCCCGGGCGCCGATGACGATCCGCCGGATCGGCCGGCCACACCGTGGGCAGCGCTCACCGGTGCGCTGGTAGACCTGGAGCCGCTCCTGCATCTCGCCGTCGCCGTCGGGTGCCGTGTAGTCGTCGATCGAGCTGCCTCGCCGTTCGATCGCCTCGGCCAGGATGGAGCGGATCGCGAGGTACAGGCGGCGCTCGTCGGCAGGATGGAGCGACGCGGCGGAACGGAGCGGATGGAGGCGCGCCAGCCAGAGCGCCTCGTCGGCGTAGATGTTGCCGATCCCGGCAATGAACGCCTGGTCGAGCAGGAGAGGCTTGAGGCGCGCCTTGCGGGCCCGTAGCCTGCGCCGGAAGACCGCCAGGGTGAAGGCCGGATCGAGCGGCTCCGGGCCGTGGCCGGCGAAGACCGCGGTCCCCCCGGGCTCGTTGACCAGCTCGCCCGTGGCCGCGTCGCGCTCGTACAAGCCGACCCGGCCGAACTTGCGGATATCGCGGAAGCGCAGCTCGCGGCCATCGGCAAACGCCAGCACGAGGCGGATGTAGGGGTCCTCCGGGGCACCGGCCGGGACGACGAAGAGCTGGCCGGTCATCTTGAGATGAATGGTCAGCGCCGTCCCACCCGACAGCTCGACGACGAGCAGCTTGGCGCGTCGGCCGACAGCCTCGATCCGGCGACCGCGAACGGCCGCCGCGAACGCTGCGGAATCGTGGGTGCGCAGGGTCCGCGCCCAGGTCGAGCGCGTCCCGCTGATCTCGGCCCCCACGATCCGCGGCCGCAGATCGCGGACGACGGTCTCGACCTCGGGCAGCTCAGGCATGCGCGGGCTGGGCGTCCTCGCGCGGGCGGACGGCCATCGCCTCCCAGTCGTCGCCGACCTTGACGTCGACGGTCAGGGGCACGTCCAGGACGAGCGCCGACTCCATCGTCGAGCGGAGCACGGGGATCAGCCGATCGACCTCGTCGCGGGGCACCTCGAGCAGCAGCTCGTCGTGGACCTGGAGCAGCGGCCGGGCCCGGAAGCCGCCCTCGCGCAGGCGCTCGTCGAGGCGGATCATCGCGATCTTGATGATGTCGGCGGCCGTGCCCTGGATCGGCATGTTGATCGCCATCCGCTCGCCCGCGGCACGCAGGGTGGGGTTGCGCGCGTCGAGCTCGGAGATCGCCCGCTTGCGCCCGAGCAAGGTGGTCACGAAGCCCTGCCGCCGGGCGACCTCCTTGATATGGAGCATGTAGTAGCTGATTCCCGAGTAGGTGGCGAAGTAGGTGTTGATGAACGCCTGGGCGTCGGCCCGGGGGATGTTGGCCCGGCTCGACAGCCCGAAGTCGCTCATCCCGTAGGCGATCCCGAAGTTGACCATCTTGGCCATCGAGCGCTCGTCGGAATCGACGTCCTCGGGTGCCTTGTGGAGGACCCGGGCGGCGGTCTCGCGATGGATGTCAGCGCCCCGGGCGAAGGCGTCCCGGAGGTGCTCGTCGCCCGAGACGTGGGCCAGGATCCGAAGCTCGATCTGGGAATAGTCCGCGGCCACCAGGGTCACGTCCGGCGCTCCGGCGACGAACGCCCGCCGGATCCGGCGGCCGAGCGGGGTCCGGATCGGGATGTTCTGGAGGTTCGGATCGGACGAGCTCAGCCGGCCGGTCGCGGCGACCGCCTGGTGGAAGGTCGTGTGCAGCCGGCCGTCATCGGCGATCAGCGTCGGCAGGGCCTCGACATAGGTCGAGCGCAGCTTCGTGTACGTCCGCCAGTCGAGCAGACTGGCGACCATCGGATGGACGCCGCGGAGGTCCTCGAGGACCGACGCGTCGGTCGAATAGCCGGTCTTGGTCTTCTTGCCCTTGGGCAGGTTGAGCTCGAAGAAGAGGACCTGCTCGAGCTGCTTGGGGCTGCCCAGGTTGAATTCGTGGCCGACGCTGGCGTAGACCTCGGCCTCCAGCCGCGCGATCTCGAGCGCGAACTCGTCGGCCAGGCTCTTGAGCGCCTCGCGATCGAGGGCGACGCCGGCCGCCTCCATCCGGGCCAGGACCGGGATCAGGGGCAGCTCGATCTCGCGGAACAGCCGGTCGAGGCTCTCGCGCTCGAGGGCGGCTTCCAGCGGCACCCGGGCGGCGACCGCCGAGAGCGCCTCGAGGCCGGCCCGCACGAACGGCGGCAGCTCCTTGGCCGGCGGCAGGATCAGGTCGAGCTGCTCCGCGACCACGTCGGCGATCGACTGGCTGCGCAGCGACGCGTTGAGGATGTAGGCGGCTACCTGGGTGTCGAACGCGATCGGCGTCGCCGGCCCGTTCGGATCGAGCGCGAATCGGGCGACCAGGAGCGGCTTGACCTCGTGGCCGACAACGGGCACCTCGAGGCGCTCGACCAGGGCTCGCAGGCGATCCACGTCCGGCGCGCCTTCGGCCGCGATCGTCCGCCCGTCGAGGCCGGTCACCGCCAGCGCGAGCGGCGTCCCCTTGCGCGGCCGCGGATCGTCGGCCAGGAGCGAGACGCCAACCGCCGACTGGGCCGCGAGCCAGGGCTCGACCCGCTCGATCGCTTCACCGGCGACGATCTCGATCCGGCTGCCCGGATCCTCGATCGCGGCGGCCAGGACGGCCGTCAGATCGGCGTCCGGACCGGCGCCAACGGTCTCGGCGGCGTCCTCGACGCCTGACTCCGTCGCTCCGATCGGCACAGCGGCGGCGGACGGTGGCGCCGCGCCGCCATCCATCGAGGAGAAGTCGAGGGCGAGCTGGAGGCCCGACCCCTCGCCACTGGCCCCCGGCCGGCCGCGCCGGCCGACGTCGCCCGATCCCCAGCCGGCGGCACCGCGGACCGGCGAGCCGGGGACCTGGGCCGCCCGCATCGGTTCGTCGCCGGCCATCGTGCCCCGGATCGCGGCGGCCGCCTCGTCGGCCCGTTCGCCCTTGAGCGGCGGCAGGCGCTCGATCAGGGTCCGGAACTCGAACTCGCGGAAGAGCCGGATCACCGTCTCCCGGTCGTAGTCACCCAGGCGTGCGGCGTCGAGGTCGAGCTTCACCGGCAGGTCGCGGACGATGCGCATCAGCTCGCGGCCCATCAGGACCTGGTCCTTGGCCTCCAGCAATGGGGCGCGCAGGCGGGCCGGGTTGACCTCGTCGATGTGCTCGTACAGCCCGTCGAGCGTTTCGTAGTCGGAGATCAGCTTGGCCGCCGTCTTCTCGCCCACGCCGGGCACGCCCGGGATGTTGTCCGAGGAGTCGCCCTTGAGCGCCTTGAAGTCGATCATCTGGTTCGGCCGCAGCCCGTAGCGCTCGAAGATCCGGGCCGGGTCGTAGATCACCGTGTTCTGCACGCCCATCCGGGTCGTCATCAGGCGGGTCTTGTCGGTCACCAGCTGCAGCATGTCGAGATCGCCGGTGACGATCGTCGTGTCGAGGTCGCGCGCCTCGGCTTCGACGGTCAGCGTCCCGATCACGTCGTCGGCCTCGAAGCCGGCCAGCTCGAGGACCGGGATGCGGAGCGCCTTGACCACCTCGCGGACCTTCGGGAACTGGTCGCGCAGGTCGTCCGGCATCCGCT
>DATGGC010000235.1:0-5635 GCA_035308745.1 Candidatus Limnocylindrales bacterium
GCTCGGCCTCGCCCTCACAGAAAACGCCGTGCGTGGCGGTGTCCGGGTCGGGCATGGGTGAGCTCAGCGCCTCGCTCGCCGCGGCCTCGATCTCGGCCTGTATCTCGGCCCGGAGCGCTTCCACATCCACTCCGAGCTCGACCAGGCGAGCCGACTGGCGGTCGATCGGGTCGCGCTTGCGCCACTCCTCGACCTGCTCCTTCGGCACGTACTTCATGTCGTCGTGGGCGGCGTGACCGTGCATCCGCATCGTCACGGCCTCGATCAGCGTCGGCCCGTCACCGGCCAGGGCCCGCTCGCGCGCCGCCCGGGCCGCCTCGAACATCGCCTCGGCGTCGTTGCCGTCGACGGTCACGCCGACGAAGCCGTAGGCCGCAGCGCGCTCGACCGGGTCGACGGCATACTGCTTGTCCACCGGCGTCGAGTACGCGTACTGGTTGTTCTCCAGGACGAAGATCACCGGCAGGTCCCAGATCGCGGCCAGGTTCATCGACTCGTGCCACATCCCGTTGGCCGAGGCGCCATCGCTGCAGAAGGCGACCACGACCTCCGAGCCGCCGCGCTGCTTGATCGCCAGGGCCGAGCCGGTCGCGATGCCCAGCCCGCCGGCGACCACGCCATTGGCGCCCAGGTTGCGGATCGATCGGCTGGCCACGTGCATCGAGCCGCCCCGGCCGTGGCAGTAGCCGGTCTCCTTGCCGAACAGCTCGGCCATCATCAGCCGGGGGTCATGGCCCTTGGCGATCGCGTGGCCGTGGCCGCGGTGGGTGCTGACGATGTAGTCATCGGGTTCGATCGCGGCAATCGCGCCGACCGCGATCCCCTCCTGGCCCAGGTACGGATGGAGGTAGCCCCGGATCTGGCCGATCCGGTACTGCTCGATCGCGCGCTGCTCGAAGCGCCGGATCGTGGCCGTCGTCTCGTACATCTGCTCGAGGAGCTGGGCCCCGATCTCGCTCATCGTGCTGTCGTCTCCGTGGGACTGTGTGGTATTTTGTGGCATATTATGGCACGCCTCGACAGCCCGCGTCAGCAGCTCCTGCCGGCCGACCGGTTGCAGGTGATCGCCGACTTCATCCGCCAGCGGGGCAGCGTCCGCAGCCGGGACCTGGTCCAGGCCCTGGGGGTGACCGACGAGACCATCCGGCGGGACCTGGCCCGGCTGGCCGAGCGGGGGCTCGTCCGCCGAGCCCACGGCGGGGCACTGGCCGTCCGGCCGAGCGACGAGACCGATACCGCGTTCCGCCTCCGCGAGCACGCCGTCGAGAAGGCCGCGATCGGCCGGCGGGCCGCCGAGCTGGTGGCCGACGGCAGCTCGATCATCCTCGACTCGGGCACGACCACCCTGGGCCTTGCCCGGGCGTTGCGGGGCAAGGAGAACCTGACCGTGGTCACGACCGCGGTGACCAACGCGATCGAGCTCGTCGGCAACCCCACGATGTCCGTGATCATGACCGGCGGGATGATCCGGCCGACCACCTTCGGGGCCAGCGGCCAGCTGGCCGCCGCCACGCTGCGCGGGCTGCATGTCGACCAGACCTTCCTGGCGATCCACAGCGTGTCGGTCGCCGGCGGCCTGACCTATCCCCTGTTCGAGGAGGTCGACGCCAAACGGGCGATGATCGAGGCCGCCTCGGAGGTGATCCTGCTGGCCGACCACTCCAAGTTCGGGCGCCAGGCGCTCGTCCGGGTGGCCCCGATCAGCGCCGTCCAGCGGATCATCACGACCGCCGGAATCGACCCGGGCGAGGCGGCCGCGATCCGCGACTTGGGCATCGAGCTGATCATCGTCGAGCCCGAGGACGGCGTGGCCGACCTCGAGCGATCCGCCGCGGCCGGCCAGTTCAGCGTCAGCAGCTAGGAGACCGACCGTGCCGATCGTGCCGACCCAGGAGATCCTCCAGCGAGCCTTCCGGGAGCGCTACGGCGTCGCGGCCATCAACGTCGTCAACGACCTGACCCTGGAGGCCGTGCTGGCCGCGGCCGAGGAGCTCCGGGCGCCGCTGATCGTCCAGACCTCGGTCAAGACCGTGAAGATGGAGGGCGCCGACGTCCTGTTCGGGATGTGGCAATCGCTGGCCAGCCAGGTCAGCGTACCGGTCGCCCTGCACCTGGACCACTGTCCCGATCGGGCCGTCATCTCCGACTGCCTGGCCCGGGGCTGGAACTCGGTCCTGTTCGATGCCTCGAAGCTGAGCGTCGAGGAGAACCGCCGGCAGTGCATCGAGGTGGTGGCCGAGGCGCGCCGCTACGGCGCCGCGGTGGAGGGCGAGATCGAGGGGATCCAGGGGGTCGAGGACGGCGTCGGCTCGAACGCGCCGAGCGCGATCCAGTCGCTCGAGGTGGCCCTCGACTTCATCCGGGCGACGGGCATCGATTGCTTCGCGCCCGCGATCGGCAATGCCCACGGCATGTACCGTACTGCGCCCGAGCTCGACAGCCAGCGGGTCAGCGACCTGGTCAGCGCCGAGCCGGTGCCGATCGCCCTCCACGGCGGGACAGGCATGCGCCCCGAGCAGTTCAACGACCTGATCGCCCGGGGCTGCGCCAAGGTCAACATCTCGACGGCGCTCAAGATCGAATTCATGCGCTCGGGCTACGACTACATGACCGGCCACCCGGGCGAATACGACCCACCGGCCTTGTTCCGGGCCCAGCGGGCGGCGGTCATCGAGATGGCCAAGGGCCACATCACGATGTTCGGCAGCGCGGGCAAAGCCTGGTGACCGCGCTGGTCTTCGACTGCGACGGAGTCCTGGCCGATACCGAGCGCTACGGGCACCTGCCGGCCTTCAACCAGACGTTCCGCGAATTCGGGCTGCCCGTCCAGTGGTCGGAGCAGGACTACGGCCGGCTGCTCCAGATCGCCGGCGGCAAGGAGCGCATGTCGAGCCTGCTGACGCCGGCGTTCGTCAGCGCGGCCGGCCTGCCGGCCGACCCTGCGGGCCAGGCCGAGCACGTTGCCCGATGGCACAAGCGCAAGACGGCGATCTATACCGAGATGGTGGCCGCCGGGCGGCTGCCCGCCCGGCCCGGCATCCGGCGGATCATCGCCGCGGCCCAGGACGCGGGCTGGCAGCTGGGCATCTGCTCGACGTCGGCCGAACCGTCGGTCCGGGCGATCCTGGAGATGGCCGCCGGTCCGGACCGCGCCGCCCGCTTCGACGTCGTCCTCGCCGGCGACGTCGTGGCCCACAAGAAGCCGGCCCCGGATATCTACGAGCTGGCCGTCGAGCGGCTCGGGATCACGCCGGGTGCGGCAGCCGCCACGGTCCTGGTCGTCGAGGACTCGCGGAATGGCCTGCTGGCGGCCGATCAGGCCGGCCTGCGCTGCCTGGTCACGGTCAACGGGTACACCCGGGACGAGGACATGGCCGAGAGCATCCTGGTCGTCAGCTCGCTGGGCGACCCGGGCGGCGAGGCGACCGAGGTCCTGGCCAACCGCAGCGCGACCCAGCCCGGCGCCTGGATCACCCTGGCCGACCTCGAGGCCTGCCTCCAGCCCTGAGCGACGGGCCGGAGGCAGGTGGCCGAGGCGCCGGAACTGACGCGGCCCTGACCGCCATCTTCGCTATCCTGCGGGCGTGGTCACGAGTCACGCTCGCTCTTCAGCCCGGGCCGTCACCGACGTGGTGGCGGAGCTCGCCGGCCGCTTCCTGACGGCCGATGAGCCGCCGGCCCGGCTGCCGACGATCCGGGAGCTGGCCCAGGACCATGGCTCCAGCCTGTCTTCGATCCACGCCGCGATCGGCCGCCTCGAGGAGGCCGGCGCGATCACGATCGAGACCCGCGGCCGGCTGGGGGCGTTCATGGTCGAGCGATCCGTGGGCCGCCTGTGGGCGATCGCCGAGAACGGGCCACTGGTGATCAGCCTGCCGCTGGCCTCCTCGCCCCGCTACGAGGCCCTCGCCACGGCCCTCAAGCAGCTCCTGACCAACGCCGGCCTGGAGGTCTTCCTGATCTTCGTCCGCGGTTCCCGCCAGCGCCTCCAGACCGTCCGCGAGGGCCGCTGCCACCTGACGGTGATGTCGCGTTTCGCGGCCTCGGAGCTGTGCGGGCCCGAGGACAGCGTGGTCGTCGAGCTGGCGCCCGAGTCGTACAACACCGGCCACCGCGTCTTCTACCTGGCCGACAATCCGGATCCGCACCCGGTCCGGGTCATCGTCGATCGCCACTCGGCCGACCAGCAGCTGCTGACGGCGCTCGAGTTCAGCGGCGCCGACGTGACCCTCGTTCCGGCCATGCCCGCCCAGATCACCCGGCTGCTGGCCAGCGGCCAGGCCGATGCCGCGGTCTGGACGATCGACGAGATGCAGGTTGGGCGGCCAGAGGGCATCCTCGACCGGCCCTTGCGGCCCGAGGTCCGCCAGCAGATCGGCGACCGGATGACCCGGGCGGTGCTGGTCGGACGGGCGGCCAACGCCGCCCTCCTGCGAGCGGTGACCACCCCGATCCAGAGCGCCGCGGTGGCCCAGATCCAGCTCGACGTGATGGCCGGCCGGGTCGTCCCCGAGTACTGAACCGAGCCGCACGACGCGTCCCGGGTGCGCACCGCCGGGCCGCCTGCGCCGGCCCGCCGTCAATCCATTGACACGCCCTCGTATGATCCGATTTGGTCCGGCTTGTTCTCTGTTCGCAAACGATCAACAGATCGGGTGTTGTCGCAACGATTCGGGCAGGATCGCAGGGAGGGCTTGGGTCCAGATGGAGAAGGAGTGGGCATGGTAGCGAACGAATCCGCCGGATTGCCCGCCTCGGAGGCGGGTCCGTTCCATACCGACCTCGAAAAGGACGCGATCGGCCTGCTCGGCGCGACGATGCAGGCGATCACCCATATCGCGCCGGCCATCGCCGGGTTCTTCTTCACGGCGTTCATCGTCGGCCAGGCAGGGATCACCGCGCCGCTGGCCTATTTCATCGGGTTCATCGTCGTCCTGATGCTGGGCAGCACGCTGGCCCAGCTGTCCCGCCACCTGCCCTCGGCTGGTGGCTACTACACCTACGTCAGTCGCGGCCTGCACCCTCGGCTCGGCTTCCTGACGAGCTGGATGTACATCCTCTACTCGCCGGTGACCGGCGGCCCGGTGGCGGGCATGTTCGGGTACGTCGTCCAGGGTGAGCTCCTGTCGAACTACAACATCGACGTGCCCTGGCTGTGGTGGGTGACCATCCTGGTCTTCACCCCGCTCACGGCGTTCCTGCAGTGGCGCGGGATCAAGATCTCCGCCCGCTTCATGCTGATCACCGGCGGCCTGGAGATGATCATCGTCATGGCCCTGGCCCTGACCGGGTTCATCGATCCGCCGACTGGCTCGAGCATCACCCTCAACGTCTTCAACCCGGCGTTCATCCCGGCGGGAACGGGTTTCGCGCTGGCCGTGGTCTTCACGGTCCAGGGCCTGACTGGCTGGGAAGCATCGGCACCGCTCGCCGAGGAGACCAAGGATCCGCGGCGGAACGTCCCGCTGTCGGTCTTCCTGTCGATCATCCTGATCGGCTCGTTCCTGGTGATCGTCTTCTGGGGCGTGATCACCGGCTTCGGCAACGACGCCGGTGCGATCGTCAAGTCGGCTGACCTGCCCGCCCTGGCCCTCGCCCACCGCGTGTGGGGCGCCGGCTGGATCATCATCCTGTT
>DATGGC010000236.1:0-4608 GCA_035308745.1 Candidatus Limnocylindrales bacterium
CAAGACACCCGGTCCGCAGTGGGCCGGGTGCCGGATGCGAGGCGGCGGGCCGATGCGGCCCGGGGACTAGATGCCGGTGCTGAGCGGCGCCTCGGGAGCGCGCTCGACCTGGACGAGTCCGGCGATGCTGCGCGACGAGCGCTTGCCGACCCGCCAGATCAGGTCCTTGGGGTCGGCCAGGATGAAGGCAGCCCAGGCCGCACCGACCACCAGGCCGACGGACTGGTTGAGCCCGAGCTGGAGGGCGATGCCCCCGGCCAGGGCCGATCCGGCCAGGAACCAGAGAACTGCGGAGGCGATGCGAATCTTCATGTGGCCAGAGTCGGCCCGGGCGCCGCGAACCGCAACGGGATAGTCGTACCGACCCCAGGTAGGACCGTCGGCGGGACACGAATCCGGGTGCCCGGTTTGTTGCCGACGGGCACCACGAAGCCCCCTTCCACGCTCAGCAGAGCCCTTCCATTCAAGGTTCGCTGCAAGGTAGCCTGCCTACTATCCGGCGAGTCACCCGTACGAAAGTCCCACCCGGCGGCAGCTTCCCCGGGACCATCGTCCGGCCTCGATCCATCTCAACTGCACTGATCTGCACAGGAACGACGGAGACCATGCCTCGCCCTAGCCTCCCCCGCGCCAGCGACGGTCCCAGGACGAACGACGGGATCGCCCGCCCGAGCACCCAGCGCGCCGTCAGGGCGCCCAGCCGGCGCTCCCGGGGCCAGGCCCTGGTCGAGTTCGCGATCGTCCTGCCGGTCTTCCTGCTGGTCCTGTCCGGGGTCCTCGACTTCGGCTTCCTGCTCTACGGGCGGATGACCGCGATCAACGCGATCAAGGAAGTCGCCCAGTGCGGCAGCACCGGCCAATGCACGGTTGATAGCGCCGGGAATTCGATCTCCTGGTCGGCGATGCAGGCCAAGGCCATCGCGATCGGGACGGCCGACGGGCTGACCGTCACCCCAACGTTCACCTGCGAGGCCCAGGTCGGAACCTCGCCGATCACCTGGACGACCTGCAACCCGGCGCCGGGGGCCCTGATGTCGTCGCTCGGCGGGCCGGTCCCCGGGGACGCGGTCCTGGTGACCGCCACCTACCAGTACCAGACGTTCTTCCCCCTCCTGTTCGGGACCAAGATCCCGGTCACGGTGAGCAACCAGATGGTCATCTTCCCACCCCCGCCACCGAACTGAGCTGAACGTCATGAAGCTTCATCGCCGATCCCAATCCAAGCCGCGCAGTCGGGGCCAGGCCCTGGTCGAGTTCGCGATCGTGCTGCCCGTCTTCCTGCTGGTCCTGTTCGGGCTCATCGAATTCGGCTACATGCTCTATTCGCAGATGACCGTCAGCAACGCCGCCCGCGAGGCGGCCCGGGCCGCGGTCGTCGACCCCGACGCCTGCACCATCCCGGTCCTCGCGAACGCGACGGCGCGGGGCGCTGCGACCGGACTGACCAGCAGCTTCATCTCGGTCAACGTCCCGGCCATCCCGAGCTGCGCGACGGCCCCCCAGGGAACGCCGGTCAGCATCACGGTCAATTACACGTACCACACGTTCTTCCCCCTCTTCTTCGGGGCCACGTTCAACTTGAGCCAGACCGTCCAGATGGCCCTGTGGTAGGGCAGCGCCGGGCCATGGATCGAAATGCACATTCGTGAGCGGAGAGTGACCAACATGTTGCGTCGAGGACGTCGGAAGCAGGGCGAGCACGGGCAGGTCGTCGTCCTGTTCGCGCTGTCGCTGGTGGTGGTGCTCGCCTTCGCCGCGATCGTGGTCGACATCGGCATGCTCCGCAACGATCGCCAGAACCTGGCCAATGCCATGGACGCCGGCGCGCTCGCGGGCGGCACGCTCCTGCCGGTCAGTGGCCAGGTGCCCACCCCGCCGGCGACCGTCAACACGGACGGCACCCACAACTACCAGCAGGCAGTCAATCTGATCCAGGCGACCGTCAAGACCGACTATCCCGGTCTCACCCTGCCGACGATCGCCAACGGCGGGATCCAGTTCCGCTGCCTGATCGGGGCGCTGACCAACGGCACGCCGGACTACAGCCAGATCACCGACGGGGTCTGCAACCCCTCGAACGCGCTGGGGCACGTCCCCAGTGCCAGCTTCCCGAATGACTTCATCGGCGCCGGTCCCACCAGGTCGTCGATCTGCCAGCCGTACAACTTCAGCGGACCGAACGGCAACAAGGGCGACACCTGCAACATCGTCCTGGTGTCCGGCGCCGCCAGCCAGGCCTATGGCTTCGCTCGCGTCCTGGGCGTCAACTCCGGCTCGACGGGCACCGTCCAGTCGGCCGCCTGCAACGGGCCGTGCGGCGCGAATCCGGTCACCCCGGTGGACCTGGTCATCATCCTTGACCGGACAGGCAGCATGGCAGAGGACAACGGCGACACCACCGGACCCAAGATCCAAGCCCTGCAGGCCGCGGCCAAGGCGGTCCTTGGTGTCTACAACCCGGCGATCCAGCGCGTCGCCCTGGCCCTGACGGGTCCCGGCGAGGTCGACAACAACGGCAATCCGGTCACGGACTCGTGCAGTGGGCGCTTCGGACCGACGGCGTTCGGCGTCGGCGACGACGATAACTTCACCGCCCGGGCCAGCCTGACGGCCGGGATCTCCAGGACCGCGACGACGCTGACCGTTTCGGCTCCGGACAGCGTGGGCTTCCCCAAGAGCGGAACGTTCAGGATCTTCATCAACGACGACAAAGACGAGCAGATGGACGTCACGGCCGGCCAGGGGACCAACACCTGGACGGTGACCCGGGCCGTCAACGGGACCAACGCGTCGACCCACTCCAACGGTGCCGAGGTCGACATGGTGACCCCGTGGGTGCCTGATCTCACGGCTGGCCACAACACGGTCGGCATGTGGGTCCCGGTCGGCCTGAGCGGCACTGATACCACGTCACCCCTGCCGAACCCGAACGGCGCCAACGGGACCTATTCGACCGGCGGTGTCGTCAACACCAACAGCACGATCGTCAAGGCGATCAACTGCATCCAGGCCTATTCGGACGGCACCAACCTGACCACGCCGATCCAGATGGCCCAGAAATACCTTGATACCTACGGCCGCAAGGGCGTGACCCAGGGGATCATCCTCGAGACCGACGGCCATCCCCAGGTCGGCTTCAATGGCGGCGACCAGTTCAACACGAACGACGCCTATACCTGCAAGTCGGCGATCGCGGCCGCCACGGCCGCCAAGGCCGACAAGACCAACAGCCCGTTGGGCATCCAGCTCTTCACCGTCGGCTACGGCGTCGACTCGAGCTCCAAGTGCCCGATCTTCACGACCAATACGGACAACGACGACGGCACCTACAACATGTATGAGGGCAAGGACGCCACCGGCTTCAACTGGTCCGGCGTTTCGGCCACGACCCTGCTCAGCAAGATGGCCACCGACAGTGCCCACTTCTTCAACAATCCGCCCACCTCACAGCTGGCCGCGGTCTTCACCCAGGCCGCGGTCCTGCTGTCGCACAGCGGACTGCACCTGATCCAGCCCTATCCCGCGCCGATCGTCCAGGCGGTCGCGCCGGTCTCCGGTCCGGCGGCCGGGGGAACCAACCTGACCATCAGCGGCGAGTTCTTCACCGGGGCCACCAAGGTCCAGGTCGGCGGCATCTCGGTCGCGTTCACCGTCGTCAGCGACGGGACGATCACCTGCAAGGCGCCTCCCGGAACGAAGAACAGCACGGTCGACATCATCGTGACGACCGGCGGGGGTAGCTCGCCCCAGACTTCGGCGGACCAGTACAAGTACACCTGAGATCGGGCCCTCATGCGGGCCACCAGCTCCCGAACCGGATCAGAGCCCCGGCAGCCGGCCTCCCAAGGGTCCGCTGCCGGGGTTCCGGCTAGCCCAGGACCCGGTCGCGGGTCAGGCCGGCGATCGTCGGCGCACCGAGCAGCTTCATCGCGATCCGCAGCTCCGCTTCGAGGATCTCGACGCAACGCAGGATCCCGGCTTCCCCAGCGGCGGCCATCGCATAGAGATACGGCCGGCCGATGAACACGGCCCGGGCGCCAAGGGCCAGGGCGGTGACAATGTCGGTTCCCCGGCGCACGCCGCCGTCGAGGTAGACCTCGGCCCGCCCGGCGACCGCATCCACGACCCGTTCCAGGGCGTCGATCGTGGCCGGCGCCCGGTCAAGCTGGCGCCCGCCGTGGTTCGAGACGACGACGCCGGCCGCGCCGTGCTTCACGGCCTGCGCCGCGTCGGCCGGGTCGAGGATGCCCTTGATGACCAGGGGCAGGTCGGACAGGCTGCGGACCCAGGCGACATCAGGCCAGGTCAACGTCTGGTCGATCAGCTCGATGATCGAACCGCGGTACGCCTCGGCGGCGCCGATGTTCGGCAGCCGGCCGCCATCCGTCAGTGGCTCACGGATCTCTCGCTCGCGATAACCGGCCGTGGGCAGGTCCACCGTCAGCAGGATGGCCCCGTACCCCGCCGCCGCCGCCCGGTGGACCATCGCCTCGGTCCGGCCGCGGTCCTTCTGGACGTACAGCTGGAACCAGCGTGTGCCCCGGCCCACCGCGGCGACGTCCTCGAGCGAGCGGTTGGAAAAGGTCGACAGGCAGTACAGCAGGTGGC
>DATGGC010000237.1:0-1765 GCA_035308745.1 Candidatus Limnocylindrales bacterium
CCTGATCGACCGGATGGCCGTGGCCCATGCCGCGGACATGGTCGGGGTCAGTCGACCTCACCACCACGGGCGGAGGGGACGAGGTGCCGGTCCATCGACCTCCGGGCGGGCGAGCAGCAGCTGGGCGACCTCGAGTTCGCCCTTTGCAAAACCATGTTGTGCCGCGGACATGTACAGGCGCCAGGTCCGGGCAACCTCCGTCCCGGCTGTGGCCACTGCCTCGTCCCAATGCGCCTCCAGGCGCGCAACCCAGGCCGATAGGGTCAGGGCGTAGTGGGGTCGGAGGAGCTGGACGTCGAGCAGCTCGAAGCCGGCAGCCTCACGAGCAATGAGCGACGAGACCTCGACCGGGACGAGCTCGCCGTCCGGAAAGACATAGCGAGCCCCGAACTGGGTCCCGCCCGGTACGAGGCCGGGGCCGAACTGGCGCGATGGCCGGGCCTGGGCGATTCCGTGGTTCAGGAATCGGCCGCCGGGTCGGACCGCCCCGTAGGCCGCTTGGAAGTACGTCACCAGGTTGGCCCGGCCCACGTGCTCGAACATCCCGACCGAGGCGACGGCATCGAAATCGCCAAGCTCGCCAAGGTCGCGATAGTCGCGGACCTCGGCTCGGACGCGACCTCCGAGCCCGGCCTCAGCTGCGCGCCGGTTCGCCTCGTTTGCCTGACGCTCCGATAGCGTGACGCCGATCGCCTCCACGCCATGCCGCTCAGCCGCGTACACGATCAGCGAGCCCCAGCCACAGCCAATGTCCAGCAGCCGCTGGCCTGCCCTCAGTCCGAGCTTGCGACAGATGAGGTCGAGCTTGGCCTCCTGGGCCGCGTCGAGATCGGCAGCTGGGTCGTCGGCGCGCTCGAAATACGCACACGAATAGGTCAGACGACGGTCGAGCCACAGGCGGTAGAAGTCCTCGCCGACGTCATAGTGGAATCGGATCGCGGCCATGTCCCGGGCGGGGGAGTGGCGAACTCCGGTCAGGTGCGCCGAGCGAACGAGCCGCGGCGCCGGCGGGGTGTCGCGCTGGAGCTCGAACACCCAGCGGGCAAGCCGGCGCGCGCCGCCGATCCCGAGCCGGCGGAGGTCGATCATCTGGGCCGCCTCGAGCGCCGCCAGCATGTCGCCGTCGATGTCGACATCGCCCCGCAGGTACGCCTCGGCGATCGAGTCCGGGGTCGGCGGCCACAGGATCCGGGCCACCGCGTCTGGCCCACGGAGCCTGACGGTCGCCCGGGGCGGCTCACCCATGACCGGGACGCCCGCGCCGTCATCGACGAGCTCGATCCGCAAGCCGGAATCTTCGCCGATGGTGGCCGACAGGAGCCGGACGACCGCCCGCGCGAGCGCGACCCGACGCGGCTGGTGCGGCGCCTCGAGATGGATGTCGACATGATCGGCCCGGTGAGCGCGATGGCGCCGTGCAGGGCCGCGCGGTGTTGGCTCCTGGTTGCTCGGTCGCTCGACCCCGGCTGGAGACGTCATGAGTTCCATCGCGGACCCCTCCTCAATGCGTGCATCGAACCGGCTTCTAGGTTGCTCCTGATTGGCCGATCGCGCCCGAGCCAGGCTGCGCTGGGCCCTCACGCCGGCGAAGCCATCGGTGGTCGCGCCGGACATGGAAACGCCCCCGATCAGAGTTGGGCGCGGCCGTTGCATTCGTGTTCGCCCGAGATGGACCGTACGGCTCAGGTTGCCTCGTCGACTGCCGCCTCGTACGCGATCCACAGCCGGTCGACTTCACGACCGAGCCACCCCGCCTCGGGGTCGG
>DATGGC010000238.1:0-6089 GCA_035308745.1 Candidatus Limnocylindrales bacterium
CGGTCCACGGCTGCTGGGGCCTCTCGGCGAAGCGTGCGAGACAGCGTCGTCTGCGACCAGGCCTTGCCTTGCTTCGATCGGACGCCGGCAGCGTTGAGGATCCGGGCTGCACCGGCGAACGAGCGGGCCTCGCGATAGGCAGCCTCGAGCGGTTCCAGGTCCTCCTTCGGCTCATCGCGGAGCCGACCCTTGACCAGCTTCTGGCCGAAGCCGGCTGAGCCAACATGGTCGCCTCGAGCGCGCCGGATGGCGATCGTGTCGCGGGCGCGCTCCTGGGCGAGCTCGGCCTCCATTTGCGCCAGGAGCGCGAGGATCCCGACGGTGAAGCGGCCGGACGCGGAGCTGTAGTCGAACTCGCCCTCCTTGGCCAGGCGAACGCGGACGCTGTGCTCGCGGCAAAGCTCGGCCAGGCTGGCGTACTCGCCGAGCGACCGCGACAGGCGGCTCAGGCTGTAGGCGTAGAGCACGGACACCTCGTCCGCCTCGATCATCCGTCGCAACCGCAGGTAGTCGGGCCGGAAGCGTGTCTTCTCTCCCCTGCCCGACCGGCCCCAATCCGAGAGGAAGATGAGGGCCTCGGCATCGCCGGCCCGCGTCGCCATTGCCCGGATCTCGGACTCCTGGACGTCCCACGAGACGTGACGGTCCGAGGTCACTTTGGACTTGCGCAGGTAGGCCACGGGTTGCCTCATGTCGTGCATGATCGCGCATCAGGCAAACATGTGCAATGGAGACCTTCAGCCTGGCCACCAACGAGTACCCCGGCGGCAAGGAGCGGACCGAGTACCACAACGTGGTCACCTGGGACCGCCTGGCCGAGATCTGCGGCCAGTTCCTGGGCAAGGGCCAGCAGGTCGCCATCGAGGGCCGGATCCAGACCCGCAGCTGGGACGACGAGAAGTCGATCCGCCACTGGAAGACGGAGATCGTGGCCTCGAACGTGGAGATGCTCTCGGGCCGCAAGAAGAAGGACTACGAGGCCCAGTCGGCGGCCGAGGCCCTCGAGGCCAGCGCGACCGCCGGGCCGGGCGACGAAGACGACGACCCCTCCTACGCCGCGCCCCGCGAGGGCTCCGCGAGCGATCCCCTGCCCGTCGAAGCCGCCGCCTGACGGCGGTCCCGGTTCATGCAGGACGGGCGCCCGACCCCCTCGGCGCCCGTCCTGCTCATCCCGTTCGAGGGCCGCCTCCGGCCCACGAACCGGCTAGGCGCCGCCGCCATACAGCTTGCGGCGGTTGATCCCGGTCGCCGCCGCGACCCGGCGGGCCGCGTCGCCACGGGCGACGCCGGAGGCCACCAGGCGCTCGACCTCCAGCCGCGCCGCGGCTTCGGCGTCAGCCGGGTCGGTTGTGACCCCCGCGGCCGCGCTGCCCCGCCCCGCCCCGACGACCAGGGCGAACTCGCCCCGGGCCGGGATCGCGCCACTCCGGGCCAGCTCAGCCAGCTCGGCGAGCGACGCGCGGACGATCGATTCGTGGAGCTTGGTGAGCTCCCGGCAGACCGCCCCGGCCCGATCCCCGCCGCAGCTGGCGGCCAGGTCCGCCAGGGTCGCGCCTACCCGGCCCGGTGCCTCGTAGATGACCGTCGCCCGCTCATCGGCGGCGATCCGCGCGAGCCGTGCCTGGCGCTCGCGGCCCGTGCGGGGCAGGAAGCCCTCGAAGGACCAGCGCGGGCCGGCGATCCCACTGGCCACGACCGCGGCCAGGACCGCCGACGCGCCCGGGATCGGCACGATCGTGCCGCCTTCCGCGGCCCACGCCCGGACCAGGTCCTCGCCCGGGTCGCTCACCCCGGGCGTACCCGCGTCGGTGATCAGGGCCAAGTCGGCGCCGCCACGCAGGTGCTCCAGGAGCTCGGGCAGCCGGCCCATCGCGTTCCGGGCGTGGAAGCTGACCAGGTGGGTCGTGATCGCGTTGGGCGCCAGGAGCCGGCGCGAGTGGCGGGTGTCCTCGGCGGCGATCAGGGGCACCGAGCGCAGCACCTCCAACGCCCGCAGGGTCACGTCGGCCAGGTTGCCGATGGGAGTGGCGACGATGTACAGCCGGCCGCCGGCCACGCCCGCCGCCTAGGTCCGGGCCGAGCCGGGCCGCCGCCGCGGGTAGAGGTAGTCGACGCCGGACGTCCGCGGACCGAGCTTGGCGATCGGCGCCACCTGGCGCTTGAACTCGGAGCCGGCGACCGCCTTCAGGGCCCACGCAATCCGCTCCGGGGCAAGGCCCTTGGCCTCGAGCTCCTCGGGCGATCGGCGCCGGTCGACGAGCCAGTACAGCAGCCGGTCGAGCTCGGGGTAGGTGAAGCCGGCCTCGGTCTCGTCGGTCTGGCCGGGCCACAGGTCGGCCGAGGGTGCCTTGCGAATGATCGCCTCGGGCACGCCGACCGCCGCCGCGACCTGGCGGACCTGGCTCTTGTAGAGGTCGCCGATCGGATTCAGGGCGCTGGCCGAGTCGCCGAAGAGGGTCGTGTAGCCGATCAGCGACTCCGTCTTGTTGCTCGTGCCCACGACCAGCCCGCCCCAGGTCACCGAGCGGTCGTACAGGACCGTCATCCGAACCCGGGCCATCACGTTGCCCCGGCGCAGCGCGCTCGCCGCCAGGCCGTCCGCGCCGGCCGCCCCCAGCAGCCCTTCGTCGGCTCGTCCGAAATAGGCGTCAACCATGGGGCTGATCTCGACCACGTCCCCAGCGCAGCCCAGCTGCTCGATCACGGTCTCGGCGTCCGAGCGGGAGGTGGACGCCGAGGTCCGGTACGGGAGCATCAGGCATAGCAGCCGCTCGGCGCCGATCGCGTCGGCCACCAGATAGGCGACGAGGGCCGAATCGATCCCGCCCGACAGGCCGACAACCGCGCGCTCGAAGCCGGCCTGCTTGAGCTGGCCCCGGATGAACTCGTGGATCACCCGCCGGGCGACGTCGGTGTCGATCGCCAGCTCGGGCGGCAGGTCGAACAGGCCGGCCCCGTCCGGGACCGCCCGCGGTTCCCCGGCCGCGCTCATCGGGCGGCCACGTCCAGGCCGGGCTCGGCGCCCTCGTCGGCCGTCGAGTCCGCGGCCTCGCCGGCCCGCTCCCGGACGATCCGGTCCAGTTCCCGGGCCGCCAGCTCGAGCCGTTCGTCGCGGAGCAGCGGCAAGGCGATCCGCTCACGGCGGACGTCGCCCAGGTCGACATCAGCGAAGTACAGGCCCTCGTCGTAGAGCGGCGCGCTGAAGATCGCGTCGCCATTCGGCCCGATCACCTCCGAGCCGCCCCAGAACGAGATCGATTCGTCCACCCCGACCCGATTGACGAAGACGACGAAGCTGGTCGTCAGCTGGGCATACGTTCGCAGGAGGGTCCGCCACGAGGTCGCGGTCCCCAGCCCGACCTCGTTCAGGGCGGCCAGGTCGCGTCCCGGCGAGGACGACACGTTGACCAGCAGCTGCGCCCCGTCGAGGGCCAGCAGCTGGGGCACCGCGAGGTGCCAGAAGTCCTCGCACACGCTCAGCCCGAGGCCGATGCCCAGCCGCGAGGGCGTCGCCCGGAGGAGATCACCGGCGGCAAAGAAGCGCCGCTCGTCGAACAGGCCGTAGGTCGGCAGGAAGAGCTTGCGCTGGACGTGCCGGATTCGGCCGTCCTCGAGCAGGGCCACCGCGATGAACAGGCGATGGTCGGCCGACTCCTCGACGAACGACACGATCGCCGAGAGCGGCGCCCGGCTGGCCGCGCCGTTCGCGGCGCCGGATCCGGTCGCGGCGGCCAGCTCGAGCAGGCGCGGGTCGTCGAGGCGCAGCGCGACCTCGGCCGCCAGGTCCTGGAGGAGATAGCCGGTCAGGCCCAGCTCGGGGAAGACGACCAGCCCGGCACCGCCCGCCCGGGCCTCGGCGATCAGGGCGTGGTGGCGGGCGAGGTTCTCGTCGAGGAGGCCCAGGCGCGGGGCGATCTGGGCCAGGGCGATCCGCAGCGGCTGCATCGCCCGAGTCTAGACCGGCAGCGTACCGCTGGCCGGACCCGGTGCCGGTCGGCCGGTCACCTGGCGCTGCTCGGCCGAGCCGGCGACCTCCTCGGCGAAGTGGCAGGCGACCGTGTGCCCGGGGGCCAGCTCGCGGAGCTGGGGATCCTCCTCGGTGCACCGGGCCGGATTGCCCAGCCGCTCCTTGAGCCAGCAGCGGGTGTTGAACCGGCATCCCGCCGGTGGCGCGGCGGGCGACGGGACGTCGCCCCGCAGGATGATCCGCCGGCGGCGGGATTCGACGGCGGGGTCGGGGATCGGGATGGCCGACAGGAGGGCCACCGAATAGGGATGGAGGGGCTCCGTGTTGAGCCCCTTCGAGGACGCCAGCTCGACGATCCGGCCGAGGTACATCACGGCGATCCGGTCGCTGATGTGGCGGACGACCGACAGGTCGTGGGCGATGAACAGGTAGGTGAGGTTGAACTGGCCCTGGAGGCGTTCGAGGAGGTTGATGATCTGGGCCTGGATCGAGACGTCCAGGGCGCTGATCGGCTCGTCGGCGACGATCAGGTCGGGATTGACCGCCAGCGCCCGGGCGACGCCGATCCGCTGGCGCTGGCCGCCCGAGAACTCGTGGGGGTAGCGCTCGGCGAAGGCGGGGTCGAGGCCGACGATCTGGAACAGGTCCTGGATCCGCTGGCGGCGCTCCGTCTTCGACCCGATGTGGTGGATGTCGAGCGGCTCGCCCACGATCCCGCCGGCGGTCATCCGCGGGTTGAGGCTGGCGTACGGGTCCTGGAAGATCATCTGCATCCGGCGACGCATCGCCCGCAGCGCCGCCCCGCCGAGGGTCGTCACGTCCTGGCCGTCGAACACGATCTTGCCGGCGGTCGGGTTGTACAGCCGGAGGATCGCCCGGCCGAGGGTGCTCTTGCCGCAGCCGGACTCGCCGACGAGCCCGAGGGTCGTCCCGCGCTCGATCGTCAGGCTGACGTCGTCGACCGCCTTGATGTCGCCGACGTGGCGCTCGATCACGATCCCGTCGGTGATCGGGAAGTAGACCTTGAGGCCCGTGACCGCGAGGATCTCGCCGTGCACGGCGGCCGCGGGCGCTGTCGTGGCCGCATCCTGGCCGATCGTGGTCATCGGAGGCTCGCCGGTGGGAGTGCTGCCGGCAGGCCCGGCTCCTCGACGACATTCTGGCTGCCGTCGGGCGGCGGCGCGGGCACGAATCCGGGCCGGATGGGCGCCCCGGCGACGGCCTCCTCGGCGGTCGCCGGGTTCCAGCAGGCGATCCGGTGGGTCGCCTCGGGACCCGTCGTCTTGACGATCGTGCCCGGCTCGAGCGGGCTGAGCGGCGGGATCTCGGACCAGCAGCGGGCCAGGCGCCAGGCGCAGCGCGGGGCGAAGGCGCAGCCCACCGGCGCCACCCGCAGGTCCGGCGGCACCCCCTCGATCGGGATCAGCGGCTCGTCGGCCGCGGCGTCGAGGCGCGGGATCGAGTGCAGCAGGCCGACCGTGTACGGGTGGCGCGGGGCCGCGAAGAGGTCGACCGTGGTCGCCGCCTCGACGACGAAGCCGGCATACATCACGTTGATCCGACGGGTCATGCCGGCCACGACCCCGAGGTCGTGGGTGATCAGGATCACCGCGGTGCCCTGCTCCCTGGTGAGCCGCTGGAGGAGCTCGAGCATCTGGGCCTGGATCGTCACGTCGAGGGCGGTGGTCGGCTCGTCGGCGATCAGCAGCTTGGGTTCCAGGGCCAGCCCGATCGCGATCATCACCCGCTGGCGCATGCCCCCGCTGAACTGGTGCGGGTAGTTTCGAAGGCGCCTGGCCGGCTCCGGGATGCCGACCATCGTGAGCAGCTCGATCGCCCGCGTCCGGGCGTCGGCAACGCTGATCTGCTTGTGGGCCCGGATCGTCTCGACCAGTTGCTCCTCGATCGTCAGGACCGGGTTGAGGCTGGTCATCGGGTCCTGGAAGATCATCGCGATCTCGCTGCCCCGGATCAGGCGGATGTCGGACTCCGACAGCGTCGTGAGGTCCACCCCTTCGAACAGGACCTGGCCGCCCTCGATCCGGCCGGCCGGCTTGGGCAGGAGGTGCATGATCGCCAGGTTGGTCACGCTCTTGCCGCAGCCCGACTCGCCGACGAGCCC
>DATGGC010000239.1:0-3263 GCA_035308745.1 Candidatus Limnocylindrales bacterium
GGACCGCTGCCGATCGCGCTCGGCCAGCCAGGCCTGATCCCGCCCCTCTCGCCGACGGGCTGTCTGTGATCGAGATCCGTCCCCAACCGCGAGCCGGCGCATGAGCGAGCCCAGGGGCCCCGAGCAGAATCCCGGCCAGGAGCGGCTGCCCGCGACGCGCCCCGAGAGCCTGCCGGCGCCCGTCGAGCGCTTCACGGCGCCGGCCTCGGCGCACCAGATGGCGCTCACCCCGGAACGGGCCGCGTCGATCGTTCGCCAGAGCTCGAACGCCCGCTGGGTCGGCTTCCTGGCCGTCCTGTTCGTGGTCGTCTTCGTGATCCTCTACTACTTCTACGACCTGGGCTTCCCGGGCATCGCCAACTCGTCGCGCGAAGCGAAGGAAGTGGCCGCCCAGCAGGTCACCTCGGTCGAGGCGGGCTACAACCTGTTCGAGGCCAACTGCGCACGCTGCCACGGCGCGGCGGGCCAGGGCGGGATCGGGCCGGTCCTCAACGACCAGGCCAAGCTGTACGTCCACCTCAACCCGCAATACATCATGAACGTGCTGACCGTGGGTGGCCGCTACGTGTGCGGCAATCCGACCAGCCTGATGCCGGTCTGGGCGGACACCAACGGCGGGCCCCTGAACTACGTCCAGATCCAGAACCTGATCGACTTCATCCGGGCGCCCAACACCCTGACCTACACGATCCGCGACAACAGCACGAACGAGCCGATTCTCGATTCATCGGGCAAGCCCGAGACGGCCGTCGGCTGGCGCGACCCGAACTACACCCCGGCGCCAGGGGCGACGCCCGTCCCCGACTGCTGGAGCTCGGCCCTGACCGCGTCGCCGGCCGCGAGCGGCGCCCCGCCCGCGACGCCCGCCCCGGGCGAGACGGTGGTCAAGCTCGAGGCCCAGAACATCGCCTTCGCCGAGACAACCCTGACGGCACCGGCCGGCGCGGCCTTCGACCTCCAGTTCAACAACCAGGACGCGTCGGTGCCCCACAACGTGGTGATCGTCGACTCGACCGGCAAGGCGGTCTTCACCGGCGCGATCTTCAACGGGCCGGCCACCCAGGATTACGCCGTGCCGGCGCTGGCCGCGGGCACCTACGCGTTCCATTGCGCGGTCCACCCGAACATGACGGGCACGCTCACGGTCAAGTAATCGGTGCGCCGGCCAATCGGCCGGGCGAGGGATGGAGGACGATGGCGGGACAGACGATCAGCACGGGCAGCGCGGGCCGGAAACGGGTCCTGTTCGGGCTGCTCGACGGCGACGGCTGGGCCTGGGCCACGCTCAAGGCGGCGTTCTGGTTCGTCACCATTATCATGCTGCTCGGCTATATCCCCGACCGGGCCTACTACTTCACCGTCTTCTCGACGATCGACGTCGGGGTCAACGTGATCTCGCCGATCAACTTCTGCCCGCCCAGCAACCGCACCCTGCCCTGCCCGGCGCCGGCCGGGGCCCCGCTGCCCTGGGATCCCTCGCCGACCCAGCTCGCCCTGCCCGGCCCGCGGACCGACGGCGGAGTCGTGCAGGCCGGCACGAACCTGGTCTACGTCGGCGGTACCGACGGCACGACGGTCTCCGATCAGACCTACAGTGCGCCGCTGTTCAACGGCAACTACGGACCCTGGCAGAAGGCGCTGACGCTGCCCGCGCCGCGGACCGACGCCGCGGTCATCTTCCTGAACGGCTCGATCTACGTGATCGGCGGCTCAGGTGCTGACGGCAAGCCAACCTCGACGGTCTACGTCTCGACCCAGGATGCCGCCTCGGGCACCTTCGCCGCGTACGCCGAGAACACCAGCCTGAAGCTGCCCGCGGCGCGCGCGTCGGCGACCGTTGTCGCCGCCTCGGACGGCCTGATCGTCCTGGGTGGCACGGATGGGACCGGGCCGACCACCACCGTCTGGAAGTCGACCGCCGACTCGACCGGCAAGCTCGGGCCGTGGGTCGCCCAGGCCCCCATGCCCCAGCCCCGCAGCGAGGCCGACGGGACGGTGATCGGCAGCGAGCTCTTCGTCTACGGCGGCCGCGACGCAACCGGTCCGACGACCACGGTCCTGCGGGGCGACCTCGGCACGGCCACCGGGTCTGCTTCGCCGGCCCCCGGCGCGACCGCTGCGTCCAACCCGACCCTCGTCCAGCGCTGGGGCACCGGCACCGGTGCCTCGAACCTGCCGGCGGCTCGAACCAAGGCGGCTGGCTTCACCTCGAACGGCGTCATCTACCTGGTCGGCGGCAGTGACGGCACCTCGCCCAGGACCGAGGTCTACTGGACCACTCCGGACTCGAGCGGCAACATCAACGGCTGGCAGCACCTCAGCCAGACGGACCTGCCCTCGACCTCGGGCGGCCTGGCCGGCTCGGCCGGCATTGCCAGCGGGTCCGAGGCGTTCGTCGTCGGCGGGACCACGTCGGGCGGGGTGATCACAGCCAGCGCCCGGGCCGGCCTCGCCCCACAGCCACCGTTCTTCGCCCTGGGTCTGATCGGGGCCACGATCCCGGCGCTCAAGATCGATGGCGACGTCGGCCAGCAGCTCGGCTACCTGAGCGCCGCCGGAGCCGGCACGGTCGACTTCATCCTCCTGATCCTCATCGGCTGGATGTTCGCCCACAAGGAACGGACCAAGGAGCTCTTCGCGAAGCTCCGTCGTCGCCGGCGCTAGGCGCCGCGGTTCGCGGCCGGGCCCCGTCCTGGCCCGGCCCATCCTCTGGGCACGTTTGGCCCCGGGGCTTGCCTCGTCTCGGCCTCGTCTCGGCCCGAGTCTTTGGACAGATTCCGCCCCCAGCCGCGCTATGGTCAGGAAACGGCCCGTTTGCCCTGGATCTCGATCCGAGGCCCCGGAAACGCGCTCGGCTGAGCGTGGGCCATGGTCCTCTCGGGGCGATCCGCCCCTGGGAGCAACCATTGGGCGTCTCCCGGCGGAATCTGTCAGGACCCTGCTCGGATCGGCACGCGCATGTCGCCCGGTTGCGGCCCGGCCGGCCCTGGCGGCCCCGATTCCGGGGCGGGGCTCCGCAGCCGGCTGATCGCCGCTGGGCCGGGGTTCGACCCGTCGCTGTCGAAGTTGTTGACAGATTTCACGCCCAGCCGCGCTAAGGTCGGGGAACCGGTCGATGGGGTCCTGGATCCCGATCCTGGGTCCTGAACTCGTGCTCGGCGGAGCAGGGGTCGTGCCGTTCCCGGACCGATCCGAGCCGGGCAGCGACCATCCGGCGGCTCAAGGTGAAATCTGCCAGAACCTGGCTCGAAGGCATAGGCTGA
>DATGGC010000240.1:0-19393 GCA_035308745.1 Candidatus Limnocylindrales bacterium
GGGCGTGACGTCGAGGAGCACCACCCGGCTGGGTGGCAGCTCGTCGAGCCGGGTCACGAGGTGGCCGGTCTCGATCTCGGCACCAAGCGCGCGCAGCTCCGCGGCCATCGCCTCGCCGATCGCGGACGTCCCGCCCCGAACCATGGGCCAGCCGACGGCGTGGGCATAGAGGCCCAGGACGAGCCCGAAGGACGCTGACAATGGCCGCCCGAGGTCGATCATGGAATGGGCGGCGAGGCCCGCGAACAGGGCCTGGGCTTCATCGCCGTGCAGGCGGGACCCAGCCAGCCGGGTCGCGGGCAGGAGGGCCGGCAGCCCGAAGCGGGCGAGTGCCAGCGGGTGGCGCGGCACGTGGACGACCGGCCCCAGGAGCTCCGGGCCGAGCTTGTTCGCGTCGCGCACCAGCGATCCGAACAGCCGCCGCCAGCTCCGGCCGGCGGCCGGGTCCGGCCCGAGCCCGGCCGCGGTCGCCGCCAGGGAGCGCTCCGCGACGGCTGCCCGGCCGCCATCGAGCAGGTGCGCCACCGGCGCCTCGGGCTGGAGCAGGTCCGCGCCGCGGGCGGCGAGGTCGATCGTCCGGAAGAAGGGCGAGGCAGCGGCAAGGGGCACGATCGTCGCGCACAGGTCGTGGCGGAAGCCGGGCAGGGTGAGCGCGTCGGTGCGCAGCCCGCCACCGAGCGTTGGCGCCGCCTCGACCACGGTCACCGAGCGTCCCGCCCGGGCCAGGGTGATTGCCGCGGCGAGCCCATTGGGACCGGCACCGACAACCACCGCGTCCGGCGCGCTGGCCCTCACGGGGCGTGCCCGGCCCAGAACACGAATCGGGCGGGCAGGATCGCCCGGCCGACCCGGTTGGCGACGACGAAGGCGGCGAAGCCGAGCAGGCCGCCGAAGACGTTCACGATCACGTCGTCGATGTCGGCGACGCGGTAGGGGTAGCCCAGCTTCAGCGAGACGCCGAGCTGCACGAGCTCGATGGCCACGGTGGCCACCAGGCAGATCAGGAAGGCCCGCCGCCAGGAGCGCCCTGCCGGCCGGACCAACCCGATGAACACGCCCAGGGGCACGAACGCGGCCACGTTTCCGAGCAGGATCCAGAACTCCGGCCAATCGGGACCGAGCCGCAATGCGACCCCGATCGTGGCCCACGGCGTGAGGTTGGCCCAGGGCGCCGGCCAGGGCACTGGACCAGGCGCCGGACCGAGCGACAGCCCGGGCGATGACGTCAGCGGCAGCGGGAAGAAGACCAGCCCGACGAGGACGGCGAGATAGACCGCCAGGGCGACCCGAACAACGACCCGCCACCAGCCGTCGCGAACGCGCCAGCTCCACAGCAGGGCGATCACCATGCCAAGGGGCACGGCCAGGAGGATGAATCTGCTCGTCGACATGGGCCGCAACTCTTCCCCCGTTGGCACGCCCGCGCGAACGTCCGCGTGAACGTCCGCGCGGACCTAGTGCTCAGTGGCTCCGGTGAAGGTCCAGCTGTCGATCCGGACCGCCGGCACGACCACCCCGCCGAGGAAGCCTTTCAGGCAACGCCGCTCGCGGCCGACCGCGCTGATCGCGGCGATCGCGTCGAGGTAGCTCTGGGTGAAGCGCAGGTTCTTGACCGGGCCGACGATCTTGCCGTCCTCGACGAGGAACGTCCCGTCGCGGGTCATGCCGGTCACGATCGCCAGCTTGGGATGGACCGGGTTGGTGTAGTGGAAGCGAGTCACGAGCAGGCCCCGTTCCAGGCCGCCGATCAGCTCGTCGCGACTGGACGTTCCGGCGTCCATCACCATGTTCAGCGGGAACGGGCCGTACGGGTTCGGGGCGGGCAGGCCGTGGCCCGTCGAGCGGACCCCGTCCCGGGCCGCCGTCTGGCCGTCGTACACGACCCCGGTGCACACGCCGTTGGTGAGCAGCTCGACCCGCTGCTTGGCGACACCCTCGTAGTCGAAGGCCATCGGCAGGCCGGCCGGGTCGGCGCCGTCGTCGCGGATCGTGACCAGCTCGCTGCCGACCCGCTTGCCCAGCTCGACGAACGAGCGGCCCTCCTGGACGGCCAGCGCCGAGAAGCCGAGGTAGCCGAGCATGTCGAGGACATCGACGACTGCGTACGTCTCGAGGACGACCGGGTAGTCGCCGGGCTCGATCGAGGCGGCGTCGGCCGTGGCCCTGGCCCGGGTCGAAGCCTCTCGTCCGATCGCGGCTGCGTCGATTCGGGTCGCGTCGACGGCCGCCATCTCGGCGTAGCCCGAGCCGCCCGAGGGGCCCATCGAGACGGTGATCAGCTGCGACGTCGTCCGGGCGCCGCTGGCCCGCACGCCGAGCGAGTTGGCGACGACGATCGTCTCGGTCGTCGTGGCGAATGAGCCGTAGGCCGTCACGCCGGCCGCGTCCGCTTCGGCGATCACCGCCCGGGCGCCTTCGGCCCGCAGCTCGGGCGTTGCGTCGGCGGTGGCCGGACTGTACGCCGCGGCCAGCTCCGGGATCGGCTCCGGACCAGGGCTCGGGAGGGTGATGAAGTCGGTGTTCGGCTCGACATTGCGGGCGATCTGGGCGGCGGTCTCGGCCACCGCCTTGAGAGCCGCCAGGTCGAACCGGCCGGTGGCTGCCACGCCGATCCGCTGGCCGTCGACGAAGCGCAGGCTGAGCCGGGCGTTGGCCTCGGCCACGTTCTGGTGGATCTCGCTGTTCGCGAAGCGGGTCAGCGCCGCGTCGTCGACCTGGACGATCACCTCGGCCTGCGACGCACCGGCCGCCGCCGCCAGGTCCAGGACCTGCTCGGCCAGGGAGACCCAGCCGGCCGCGTCGGTGGGCTCGCTCACCATTTGCCCACGCCAACCTGGACGTTGCGGAAGCGCGCCCCGGGCACAGCGTGGCCGACATGGCCGGTCTGGCCCGGCTCGCCCTTGCCGCAGTTCGGCGTTCCGAGCATCACGTAGCTGCGCTCGTCGCCGACCGCGTCGCACGACCGCCAGAACTCGTAGGTGATCCCGGTATACGTCGGGTTCTTGTACAGCCGGCCCAGCTTGCCGCCCTTGATCTCGTAGGCGACCTCCGTCGCGAACTGGAAGTTCAGACGCCTGTCGTCGATCGACCAGCTCCGGTTGGAGCGCAGGTAGAGCCCGTCGTCGGTGTCGGCCACGATCTCGTCGAGGCTCATGCCGGGCTTGGGCAGCAGGTTGATGTTGGTCATCCGGATCAGCGGGATCCGGTTCCAGCCGTCGGCCCGCATCGCCCCGCCCGATTGGCGCCCGATCCGGGGAGCGGTCTCGCGGCTGCTCAGGTAGCCGACGAAGATGCCCTCCTTGATCAGGGGCACCGACTGGGCCGCCACGCCCTCGTCGTCCCAGCCGAAGGTGCCCAGTCCGCCGGGGGCGGTCGCATCGGCCACGATGTCGATCAGGTCCGAGCCATAGCGGAAGCCGGCGTCGAGCTTGTCGGTGGTCAGGAAGCTCGTGCCGGCGTAGGACGCCTCGGTGCCGAAGACGCGATCGAGCTCGGTCGGATGGCCGCAGCTCTCGTGGACCTGGAGGTAGAGCTGGGACGGGTCCAGGATGATCGTCATCGAGCCGGACGGGCACTGCGGGGCGCTGAGCAGCGCGACCGCTTCGTCGGCGAGCGCCTCGACGTGATCCGCGAGGCGCAGGCCCCGGATGTACTCGTAGCCGGCCGACTGCCAGCCGCCGCCGGCGTCGGGGTAGCTCCGGCGCTGGTGCTCGTCGCCTTCGATCGCATTGGTCTCGATGCCCGATCCGACGTGGGTGATCGTCTGATCGGTGTAGCTGCCGTCGCTGGCCGCGAAGATCGTGTGGCTGCGCAGCGCCGCGTAGGTCGACTCGGTGAAGGCAATGCCCTTGACCGACGAGGCCAGCTGGTCGGCGGCCAGCAGGTCGCCGATCTTCGTCTCGAGCGAAACCTTGAACGGATCCTCGGACACCGGCGTCACCCACGTCCCGTGGGCCGCCGGCCGGTCGTCGAGGCGGACCCGGTGGCGGAGGGCGGTGGCCGATGCCCTGGCGATCCGGACCGCCTGGGCGGCGACCCGGTCGATCTCGCCGGCCTCCAGCCGGTTGCTGCTGGCGAAGCCCCAGGCGCCGTCGACCAGGACCCGGATCCCGAAGCCCTGGCTCTCGCCCGCGGCGACACCCTCGACCCGGCCGGACTTGACCGTGATCGATTCGTCAACCTGCTCGACGATCCGGACGTCGGCATAGCTCGCGCCCCGGACGGTGGCCGTCGACAGGGCTCGTTCGGTCAGGTCTCGCATCGCCGGCACGATAGCAGGCTTGGCCGCCGGTCCGTGGCTCAGAACGCCGGCGCGGCGCCGATCGCCTGGCTGGTCAGCCACAGGCCCAGGCCCAGGATCAGGCAGGCCGCCCCGAGCGGCGCGTAGGTGGCCAGCCGGCCCAGGCTCGAAGCGGAGGGAAATCGCTCGAGCCGGCCGCGGGCGAAGACGAGCACCAGCCCGACCCCGCCCAGGACCAGGGCCATGCCCAGGCCGAAGGCGATGACCAGGACCAGGCCGTAGGCCGGCCGATCGACGTTGATCGCGGCGAGCAGGATGATCAGGGCATTGGTCGAGGGGATCAGCCCGCCGGCCAGGCCCAGCACGAACAGGCTCCGCCAGCCCAGTGGCGCGGTTGCGACCGCCGGGTACGACGGATCGTCGTCGTGGACATGACGCCCGAACGCGTCGTGGCGGTGGGGCTGGCTGGTCGCCGGCTGATCGTGGTGATCGTGCCGACGGCCGCGGTACGCGCGGAGCTGACCGAACAGCAGCCAGGCCCCGATCGCGATCACGGTAGCCCCCGAGATCACCGGCGCCACGGTGTTGAACAGCTCGGGTGCCACGGCCCGCGCCTGGAGGATGATCGCGGCCAGGACGATGATCCCCAGGGTGTGTGAGACGGTGACGGCCAGGCCCAGGGCGATGGCGTGGAGGGCCGTGCCCCGCGACCCGACGAGATAGGCACCCATCAGGGTCTTGCCGTGGCCGGGGGTCAGGGCATGGCCCGCGCCGAGCAGGAACGACGCCAGCAGCGCGCCCAGGAACACGAGCGGGGTGATCGCCTCCGAATCGATCAGGCCGCCGATGTCCATCCCGACCACACCACCAGGCACGGCGCCCGCGTTCGGCGCGGATGGCGGGGCCGTCGCCGGGCGGACGATCGCGACGCCACCGCCGGCCGTCGGGGTTGTCGCGCCCGCCTCCGGGCTCGCGGCGGTCGAGCTGTCGGGCGAGCTGTCGGGCGGGCTGTCGGGTACGACATCGCCCGCCGCCTCGGCGGCCGTCGCCGTCAATGACAGGGCGTCCGCCGGCGCGACGTACGGCGTCTCGGCGCCGCCCAGGGCCGCCGTGAAGCTCACGTCCTGGACGTCGAGGGGATGGGGGATCAGGGCCGGCGGATAGAGCCGCAGGCGGTTCGAGATCGAGGTCGACGGCAGGCTGCCCGGGTGAAGGCTCACCCCGCTGCCGGTCACGACCACCTCGTGCCAGCCGATCCGGCCGGCATGCGAGGTATCGTCGAAGCCGATCCGGAGCGGCCAGCTGAGGCTTGCCGGCAGGGCGGCCGTGAACTCGCAGACCAGGCGCATCGTGCTCAAGCCGGCCGTCCCCGGCGGGAAGCTCAGGCCGGCGGCCACGACCAGCAGGTCGAGGCGGGTGCCGTTCGCGACCAGGGCCAGGTCCGGGACCAGGCGCGGGCAGGCCGCCAGGCGCTCGACGTTCGCCTCGGTATCCGAGATCACCCCGTCACCGTCCGTGTCGATCCGGAGGCGGTCCTGGAAGGTGGGGATCTCGGCCTCGTCGATCACCACGTCGAGGCGGATCTCGCCGGGCTCGACCCGGATCCCGGCATAGTGGTTCACGGTGAAATTGCCCAGGGGATGGGCCAGCGCGATCCCCGGCAGGAGCAGGATCAGGCCGACCCCGAGCAGCCCGGCGGCGGCCAATCGGCGGCGCAACACGATCGCGGGACGGCTCACCCGGGCATCCTAGCGGGGGCCACGTCGAGGGTCGGTCAGATTCGCTCCGTTACACTCCGTCGCGTGAACCTGGAGCAACAGCGGGGGTACGCGCGGGCCCATGCCGGGCCCGGCTGGTTCGTCACGTTCGAAGGCCCCGAAGGTTCGGGCAAGACGATCCAGGCCGCCCGATTGCACGCATCCGCCGTCGCCGCCGGGATCCCCACGACGCTGACCCGCGAGCCCGGTGGGACCCCCCTGGGCGACCGGATCCGGCAGATCCTGATGGACGCCGGCGAGGATTCCGTGCCCCTCGGACCGCGCGCCGACGCCCTCCTGTTCAATGCGGCGCGGGCCCAGCACGTCGACGACGTGCTCCGGCCGGCCCTCGCCCGGGGCGAGCTCGTGATCTGTGCCCGCTACGCGGATTCGACCCTGGCCTACCAGGGCTACGGCAGCGGCCTGCCGCTGGCCGCTCTGGCCGAGCTCCAGCAGCTGGCCACCGACGGCCTTCGGCCCGACCTGACCGTCCTGCTCGACGTGCCGGTCGAGATCGGCCTCGGCCGGAAGGGTTCGGACGAGCAGCAGCGCTTCGAGGCAGGCTTCGACCTCGCCTACCACCAGCGGGTTCGAGACGGCTTCCGGCGGCTCGCCGCGGCCGAGCCGGAGCGCTTCGTCAGCGTCGACGCAACGGCCAGCGAGGCGCGCGTCGAGGCCCTCGTCCGGGCTGCGGTCGGCCGCCTGGCCGGGCTCGAGACGATCGCCGTGGTGCCTCCGGGCGCCGCCGGCGATGAACCGGAATTGCCCGCGTTGCGCATCACCCGATGAGCGACGCCTCCGCCCGGGTGGCGGGTCGCCTGAATTCTGCCGCCGACGATGCCGATCGAGCCGTGCTCGAAGCGATTGCCGGCGGTGATCATGGTGCAATCGAGGTCCTCTACGAGCGGTACAAGACGATGGCTTACGGACTCGCCCTGCGGATCACCGGCGACGCCAGCCTGGCCGACGACGTCGTCCAGGAGGCGTTCGTTGGCGCATGGCGCAATGCCGGCCGGTACGCCACCGAGCGAGGCAGCGTGAAGACCTGGCTGCTGGCGATCGTCCACCACCGGGCGATCGACGCCATCCGCCGGCGCCGGCCGACGACCGAGCTGCCCGAGCACGAGGAGGCGCCGCCGCCCAGCCTGACCCTGCCCGACGTCTGGTCGGAGGTGGCCGGCCGGCTCGACCGCGAGGAGATCCTCGGCGCGCTGGCCACGCTCTCCCCGGTCCAGCGTGAGGCGCTCGAGCTGGGCTACTTCAGCGGCCTGACCCAGCAGGAGATTGCCGTCCGGACGAACGCGCCCCTGGGCACGGTCAAGAGCCGGATGCGCCTTGGCCTGCTCCAGATGCGCCGGGCCATGCTCGGGGCGCCGCCCGACGGCGGGGAGCCGGCATGAGCGTCCTGAGCTGCGAGCAGGTTCGCGACCTGGCCGAGGGCTTCGTCCTGGGCGCCCTCGACCCGGTCCAGACCCACGACGTCCGCGACCACCTGGCGACCTGCACCGAGGCCCATCCGGAGATGGACGAGCTGGGTGCCGTCGTGCCCTACCTGGCCGAGTCGGTCGAGCCGGTGGAGCCGCCGGTCGAGCTGAAGGGCCGGATCACCGCCGCGATCGAGGCCGAGCTGCGGGCCGGCCGCCGGGCCGACGCTGCCGCCGACCGGCTGATCTCCTCGCTGGGCGCCGGCTCGGTCCGACCGGCGGCCGCGGCCGTGGTCGAGACGCCGTCCCCCGCCCCGGCGCCAGTCGCCGAACGGCTGCCCGCCCCGGCTCCGATCGACCTCGCGACGGAGCGTGCCCGGCGTCGCTCGCCGGTCCGCTGGCTGGCCGCCATCGCCGCGGTCCTCGTGATTGCCGCCCTGGGCGCCTGGAACATCGGCCTGTCGAGCCAGCTGTCGACCGCCCAGCAGCAGCAGGCCGCCGTCGACCGCGTCCTGGCCATCGCCCAGCAACCGGGCGGCCAGGCCGCGATCCTCGTGCCGGGCGCCGGCGGTGGTCCGGCCGGCCTGGCGGCGGTCGCGTCCGACGGCTCCTTTGCCCTGGCGATGCATGGGCTCGCAGCGACGAGCGGCAGCCAGGTCTACGAGGCCTGGGTGATCGCCCCGTCGGGCAGCCCGGTCCCGATCGGCTCGTTCGCCGTCGGCTCGGACGGCAACGGTGCCCTGTCGGCTGCCCGGGTCCCGGTTGCGTCCGGCCTGACCGTGGGCCTCACCCGCGAGCCGAATGCCGGGGCGACCACGCCAACCCTGCCGATGGTCGTCAGCGGGGTCACCGCGCAAGGCAGCTAGCCGCACGTTCGCCCGGTGGCCGGCTTCCTGCGGGACGGGCCCGGCGCTAGCCGGTCTTGAGCGGGCTGGTCGCCAGCTTGCCGGTCCCCTCGCCGCGGGCCGCCAGCAACGCGGCCTGGGCCGCGGCGAGCAGCTCCTCCGAGCTCGCGCCATCCGACGGGAAGCGGGCCAGGCCGACCGATACGCTGATCTGGCGGCCGTGCTGCTCGGCCAGGCCGGCGACCCCATCCAGGACGCGCTGGGCCACCGTCATCCCCGCGGCGCCGGGTGCGATCAGCACGAACTCGTCGCCGCCGTAGCGGGCCACGGTATCGACCAGGCGGACCGACTCGGCGAGGACCGTGGCGACGGCCCGCAGGACATCGTCGCCGGCCTCGTGGCCGGACGCCTCGTTGACGCCGGTCAGCCCGTCGACATCGATCAGGGCAACTGACACCTCGCCGCCCTGGCGCGCGGCGCGGGCCAGCTCGAGCTCCAGGACGCGGCCCAGGGTCCGGGTGTTGGCCAGGCCGGTCAGTGGATCGGTGTGGGCCATCCGCTCGAACCACTCGGAGCGCTCGGCGGCGAGCGAGCCCAGGCGCGCCCGGTCGACGGCGACGGCCGCCAGGGAGGCGATCGCCTGGAGAGTCGTCCGATCGTCGTCGCTGAAGTCATGGGGTGCCGGCCAGGCGAAGGCGAGCACCCCCACGCCCATGTCCACGCCGTCGTGGCGGACGACCAGCGGCAGGAGCGCATCGACCAGCTTCGTCCCGTCCGTGCTGGGGATCGGCGTCCCGAACGACGGGGTCAGCTCCCGGGCAGCGACCGCGACTGGGTGAGTCGCCTCGTTGACGGCGGCCTCGAACGTGCGGTCCGCCTCGGGGCTCATCCCGAACGAGGCACTGAGCTGGAGGCCCGGCCGGTCGGGATCCTCGAGGAATGCCGCACCGAGGGGCGCGCCGGTGGCACCAACGGCGGCGCCCAGCAGCGCCGCCAGGGTCTGGTCGAGGTCGCCGCCCTGGGCGAGCGCAGCCGCGCTCGTGGCAAGCGTGTCGGTCGGTCGATCCATCGAGTTGCGATCTCCCTGGTGCCGGGGGTAGGCGCCGGACGAGTCGGCCGGGCCATTGTACGACCGGCGATCGGCAGCCTCTCGACGGCCGTCCAGCTGGCGCCTATCCTCGGGCCATGAAGCTGATCGTTGCCGTCGTCCACAACGAGGACGCCGGCGCCCTCGTCGACGCGCTCCTCGAGAAGGATTACCGGGCGACCCGGCTGCACTCGTCGGGTGGCTTCCTGAAGCAGTCGAACGCCACGATCCTGGTCGGCGTCGAGGAAGCCCAGATCGAGGAGGTCCTCGAGATCACCCGCAAGACCTGCACGGCGCGGACCCAGATCGTGAACCCGATGCCGCCGATCATGGAGCCCGGCGAGTTCTTCATGCCCTACCCGCTGGAAGTCGAGGTCGGTGGCGCGACCGTCTTCGTCCTGCCGGTCGAACGGTTCGAACGGCTCTGATCCGACCGGACCTGGTCGACGTCTGGATCTTTCGCCCGGCACCGGAGCCGGGCGACCCCGTCCGGATCGAGATCCTGCTCCTGCGGCGGTCTCCCGGCCGGATCCTGGCCGGCCTGTGGCAATGCGTCTCAGGTCGCCTGGAGCCGGGTGAGACGATCGTGGCCGGCGCCCTGCGCGAGCTGGCCGAGGAGACCGGTTTCGCCGCCGGCCGCTTCGAGCGCCTGTTCAACCTGGATCAGGTCAACCAGTTCTTCGAGCCGACGGTCGAGGGCATCCTGACCGCCGCGGTCTTTGCCGTCCGGGTGCCGGCGGCCAGTGAGCCGCGCCTGTCGTACGAGCACGACGCACTGCGCTGGGTCACGCCGGCCGAGGCACTCGAGCTCGCGGTCTGGCCCGCCTATCGCGAGTCGATCCGGCGGATCGAGACGGACCTGGTCGATCCCGGGCGAGCAGCCTGGTTCGAGCTCGAGCCAAACGGCGAGCGGCCGGCCTGATCAAGGCGCCGGATCCGACCCGGCCGGCTGGTAGACTTGACCGGGACCTGCTCCAGCGCGTCGATGGCGGCGACAGGGCGGAGCGGATTTGCCGGAGGCGAGATTGCGTACACCCATCGATCCCCTGGTGATCGCCACCTCCAGTGAACCGGCCCAGCGCCGGATCTTCCACTCGAAGGTCGACACGATCCGGCCGACGTATGGCTTCGAGGACGTGTCCCTGGCGCCCGGGACGAGCACGGTCGAGCCGAACGATGTCGCCCTCGACCAGGTCCTGTGCGGGATCGACCTGGCCATCCCGATCATTGCCTCGGCGATGGACGCCGTCGTCGACGTGCGCCTGGCCGCCGAGCTGGCCCGTCTCGGCGGGCTGGCGATCCTGAACCTCGAGGGTGTCCAGACCCGCTACGACGATCCCGATGCCGTCCTGGCCCGGATCGCCGCGGCACCGGACGAAGCGGTCCACGCCCTGCTCGCCGAGGCCTACAGCGCGCCGATCCGGGACGACCTCGTCGCCCGCCGAATCGACGAGCTTCACGCCGCCGGATCGGCCGCGGTGGCCGCCACGCCGGGCGCCGCCCGTCGCTTCGGGGCCCTGTGCGCCGAACACGGCGCCGACCTGTTCCTGGTCCAGAGCCAGGTCAGCAGCGCCCGTCACCTGGCGTCGGAGTACGAGCCGCTGTCGCTGGCGGACTTCACCCGGTTCATGCCCATTCCGGTTGCGGTCGGCAACACGACCAACGCCGAAGCCGCGTTTGCCCTGATGGAACAGGGCGTGGCGGCGGTCTTCGTCGGTGTCGGGCCGGGCGCGGCCTGCACGACCCGCGAGGTGCTGGGGATCGGCATCCCCCAGGTGACCGCGGTCTCCGATGTCGCCGCCGCGCGCGATGCGTACTTCCTCGAGACCGGCCGCTACGTCCCGGTCGTCGCCGACGGCGGGATGCGCCGCGGGGGCGAGCTGGCCAAGGCGATCGCCGCTGGGGCCGATGCGTTGATGATCGGTTCGCCCCTGGCCCGGGCCGAGGAGGCGCCCGGCCGGGGCACCAACTGGGGCATGGCGGCGCCCTCGGCCACCTTGCCCCGGGGGACCCGGATCAAGGTCGGCACACGCGGCTCGCTCGAGCGGATCCTGTTCGGGCCGGCCAGCGTGACCGACGGCTCGGAGAACCTGGTCGGCGCACTGCGCCAGTCGATGGCCGCCCTCGGTGCCCGGACGATCGCCGAGATGCAGGCCGTCGAGATGGTCTACGCCCCGTCCACCCAGACCGAGGGCAAGTCCTGGCAGCGGTCCCGCTGAGCGATCCCGGGCGGGGCTTGAACGTCCTCGACGAAGGTGCCCAGCCGGTCGAGGCAAACCTGACCGTCTACGACGCCGCAGGCGGCATGCCGTTCTTCGTGGCCCTGGTCGATCAGTTCTATGCCGGTGTTGCCCGGGACCCGGAGCTGCTCGCGATCTACCCCGAGCCTGACGACCTGGCCGGCGCCCGCCACCGGCTGAGCCTCTTCCTGGCCCAGTACTGGGGCGGGCCGCGGACGTACGACGCCGAGCGCGGCCATCCCCGCCTCCGGATGCGCCACGCACCGTTCCCGATCGGTCCGGCGGAGCGCGATGCGTGGCTGCGCCACATGCGGGCGGCGCTGGCGGCCATGGACCCGCCTGCGCTCGTCGCCGAGCGAATGACGGACTACTTCGAATCGGTCGCTGAAGGGATGCGCAATCGACCATGACCGACCCCAAGAGTGACGCCAGGCGCGGCAAGACGGTCCACGGCGATCCGGCGAACGCCGGCCACCGCGTCCTGGCACCCGACGACGCCGAGGTCGAGGCCTATCTCGAGACGGCCCTCAAGGCGCCCGGGCCGGACCGTTCGCCCGATGACCGGCCCGGTTCGGGCGCGCCCCACCAGGGCGCCGACCCGGACGGTCCGGATACGGTCGTCATCCTCGACTTCGGCAGCCAGTTCGCGCAGCTGATCGCGCGCCGCGTCCGCGAGCTGAACGTCTATTCGGAGCTCCTGCCCCACGACACGCCCTGGGCGGAGATCGAGCGCCGCCGGCCCAGAGCCGTGATCCTGTCGGGCGGCCCGAACTCGGTCTACGACACCGGCGCGCCGATGCCCGACGGCGCCGTCTGGAGCGGCCGGATCCCGGTCCTGGGGATCTGCTACGGCGCCCAGCTGATGGCCCGCGAGCTGGGTGGCGACGTGCTCGCGGCCGGCAAGCGCGAGTACGGCCCGGCGAGCGTGACGATCACCGAGGAGGATGGCCTGTTCAGCGGCCTGGACCGCGAGCAGCCGGTCTGGATGAGCCATGGCGACTCGATCACCCGCCTGCCCCAGGGCTTCCACGCCACCGCCCAGACCGACTCGTCGCCGCTGGCCGGCTTCGCCGACCCGAGCCGCGGCCTGTACGCCATCCAGTTCCACCCCGAGGTCGCCCATACCCCGCGGGGCAAGGAGATCCTGCGCAACTTCGTGATCGGGATCGCCGGCGCCCGGGCCACCTGGACCCCGGCCAACTTCATCGACTCGACGGTCGCCGAGATCCGGGCCCGGGTCGACGATCACGCCCGGGCCACGGACTCCGACGGGCTGGTGATCTGCGCCCTCAGCGGCGGGGTCGATTCGGCGGTCGCCGCCGCCCTCGTCCACCGCGCCGTGGGCGACCGGCTGACCTGCATCTACGTCGACCACGGGCTGATGCGCAAGCGCGAATCGGAGCTCCTCCGGACGACCTTCGAGGCCAATCTCGGGATGCGCCTGGTCATGGTCGACGCCCGGCAGCGCTTCCTCGAACGGCTGGCCGGCGTCGAGGATCCCGAGCAGAAGCGCAAGATCATCGGCGACGAGTTCATCCGGGTCTTCGAGGAAGAGGCAACCAAGCTGGGCCGGATCGACTTCCTGACCCAGGGCACCCTGTATCCGGACGTGATCGAAAGCGCCACGTCCGAGACGAAGGCTGCCCAGAAGATCAAGACCCACCACAACGTCGGCGGCCTGCCGGCCGACCTGCGCTTCAAGCTGATCGAGCCGCTGCGCTACCTGTTCAAGGACGAGGTCCGGGCCGTTGGCCTCGAGCTCGGCCTGCCCGAGGCGATGGTCCAGCGCCAGCCGTTCCCCGGGCCCGGGCTGGCCATCCGGATCATCGGCGAGGTCACCGCCGAGCGCCTCGACACCCTGCGCGATGCGGACTGGATCGTGATCGACGAGATCAAGGCCGCCGGGCTGTATCGCAGCGTCTGGCAATCCTTCGCGATCCTGACCCCGGTCCGCAGCGTGGGCGTGATGGGCGACGGACGGACCTATGCCAATGTCGTCGCGATCCGGGCCGTCACCTCGGACGACGGCATGACCGCCGACTGGGCCAAGCTGCCCTACGACGTGCTGGGCAAGATCAGCTCGCGGATCGTCAACGAGGTGCCCGGCGTCAACCGGGTGGTGTACGACATCAGCTCCAAGCCGCCGGCCACGATCGAGTGGGAATAGTCACGAATCCCGCGCCCGACGTAGTCCGGCTGGACGAGTCGGACGTACCAACGGGTGGTTCGACGGCGCGCAGGACGCGCTAGAGTTTCGGCCATGGCCAAGAGAACTGCCCGCCCAGCCACATCGTCCATCTCGGCCCAGCCCGACCCGGCCCCCGGTTCTGCGATGACCGAGGCCAGCCCACCGCCCGCTGCGCCGGACGTTGCGCCCGCCCCGGAAGCCGAGCTCGCAACCGCCGCCCCGGCCTCACCCGAGAGCGCCGCCCCGGCCGGAACGGCGCCGGCCGTCGTCCCGGGTGCCTGGCCCGAAAGCTCCGGCCCGGAGGTTGGACCCCGCTGCCCATGGTGCTCGGCGCCGCTTGCCAGCACGGACCTCGCGACCTGCCCGTCGTGCGGCGCGCAGCTCAACGCGTCGGCCGAGGGTGACGTGCCGGGCGTGACCACGATCGACGTCGCCGCCCTGGCCTACAAAGCCGGTACCCCACCCAAGCGCAGCCGGCTGCTGTCCTGGATCTCGGGCGACGATGCCGCTCCGCCGGACACGTCGGGCGCATCGTCGGCCGCGGTCGAACCGCCGTCGCTGGCCGTCCGCCGGGAGATCCTCCGCCTCGAGCTCGAGGCGGAAGGCATCAGCCTGCCCCATGACGCCGAGCCGTCGGGCGCCGATGAGGCGGCCGCCGTGGCCGAGGCGACGCCCGCCCCGGGTTCCGATCCAGCGGCGCCCGATCCCGGTCCATCGGGGTCCAGCGGGGCCTGATCCGGGAGCGCATGCCGGCCCGCCTGCCACCGCCCGGCGCATCGTTCCTGCGCGAGCAGCCGATCCAGCTGGGTGATCACCTGGCCCGCGCCGGGATGAGCCGGCCGGCGATCCTCGATGACGGCTGGTGGCTGGTCCTGCTGTGGGTGGTCGATGACGAGGGCGTGGTGTCCTTCCGGGACGCCGCCCCGCGCGCCGGGCCACCGCCCGACCCGCCCGTCGTGCGCCTCGGCCCGGCCCTCTCCGGCGCCCTGTCGGGGCTGATCCTGGAGGAGGACGGCCGGCTGTGCGTGCGCCTCGCGCCGCTGGCGCCGGCCGACGACCGGACCCCCTGGCAATCGCCGATCGCGATCCGGGCCGGCTTCAAGTGGGAGCCCGCACGAGCCCTGGGGATGGCCCCCAATGAGCTCGCCCAGGCGGTCCTGGCCGCGTTCCGCCAGAGCGTCGAGGGCCTCGGCCGGTCCTGAGGGGGCGGCCCTCATCGCACGCACGGCTCGTTCGGACGGCGCGGAGTAGACTCCCCGGACAGTGCGCGACCTCTTCGACGAGTTCCTTGACGAGCTCCGCCGCCGGCAGGCCGAGGCGGCGGCCGCGAACCCCGAAGGGACACCGCCCGCAGGCTCCACCCCGCCCGACGACGATGCCGATGCGCCCGACGCCGATGACGTGTCCGCCGAGCCCGCCGAGACCGCCGCGGCCGGCGAGGAGCCGGCCGACGCCGACGCGGACGACCACGACCACGACCACGATCACGACGATGACCAGCGCGAGCGTCGCCGGCGGCCGGGTCCGGGCGGCGCCGGCCAGGGCTTCGGCAACCGTCCGCCGCGACCCCGAATCGTGGTCGGCGGCCCCAACGACGGCTCGTCCAGGGGCGGCGGCCGGGCGCGCCGCTTTGGGCTCGGCTTCCTCGCCCTGGCCGTCCTCGTCGTCATCGTCCTGCTGGGCGTCGGGGTCAGCTTCCTGACCGACGCGATCTGGTTCCAGAGCGTCGGGTTCCAGAGCGTCTTCTGGACCCGGGTCTCGACCCAGGTCGGCCTGTTCGCCGGGGGCGGCTTGATCGCCCTCGTCTTCCTGTTGTTCAACGTGTGGCTCGCCGGACGATTGCTGCCGCCGCCGGATCCCGATCGGGCCAGCCCGTTCGCCGGCTGGTTCGAGCGGCTGGCGGGCGACGAGCAGGCGGGTTCCGGTCGACCCGGCCGGCCGTGGGAGACGCGCTCGGCCACCCGGCCCGGTGGCAACCGGATGGGCCCCCGGCCGCCTGAGGGCATCGTCCTGAGCGCCGACGACCTGCCCGACCTCGCCCCGATCGCCCGCTGGGTGCTGATCGCCCTGGTCGTGGTCATCGCCCTGGGCGTGGCCGGCTCGGCCGCCAGCCACTGGGAGACGATCCTGCTGTGGGCCAACCAGGTGCCCTACAGCCCGGCCGGTGTCACGCCGGTCACGGACCCTATCTTCCACCGCGATATCAGCTTCTACCTGTTCGAGCTGCCCTTCCTGCGCTGGGTCCAGACGGGCGTCAACGGCCTGCTTCTGGCCGGATTGGCGGTCAGCGCGGGGCGCTACCTGATCGGCGGCTTCAAGGGCGGGATCACGTTCACGACCCAGATGCGGGTCCACCTGGCGGTCCTCGCCGGGTTGTACCTGGCCTCGATCGCGATCGGCTACCAGCTGGACAAGCTGGAGCTCGTGTACAGCACGAACGGCGTCGCCGCCGGGGTCAGCTTCACCGACCAGAATGCGCGCTTCTTCGCCTTCGACGTGCTGACCGTGGTCGCCGCCCTGGCCGGCGCTCTGCTCGTCGGCGGGGCCTTCGCGCGGACCCTCTGGCCGCTCGGTGCGGTGGTCATCTTCTGGCTGAGCGCCTCGGTCGTCCTGGGTCAGATCTATCCGGCCGTGATCCAGCGCCTGTCGGTCGAACCCGACCAGCTGGGCAAGGAGACGACCTACATCCAGAACAACATCGCGATGACCCGGATCGCGTACGGCTTGAACGACTGGACGGTGAGCGACTACTCGGGCCAGGATCAGCTGACCCAGGCGGCGGTGACCAATGAACAGGGCACGTTCCAGAACGCCCGGCTGTGGGACGCGGCGCCGCTGCGCGACTCCCTCGACCAGCTCCAGACCGTCCGCCAGTACTACGACTTCACCAACGTCGACACCGACCGCTACCAGATCAACGGGGTCGCCCGCCAGGTGATGCTCGCCGGCCGGGAGCTGGCGCCCGAGAAGAACCCCCTGGCGAATTCATGGGTCAACCAGCGGATCACGTTCACCCACGGCATCGGCGTGGCGATGGTCCCGGTCAATGCCGCCACGCCGGAGGGCCAGCCCGACCTGTTCATCCAGGGCCTGCCGCCGGTCTCGAGCAACGGCGCGCCGACGATCACCCAGCCCCGGATCTACTTCGGCGAGCGGCCCAGCGACTGGATCATCACCGATGCTCGCCAGGACGAGTTCGACTATCCGGTCGGCAGCGACTCGACCGGCTCGGTCAGCTCGAACGCCACGACCCGCTGGACCGGCACGACCGGGATCAAGCTCGACACGGTCTTCTCGCGCCTGCTCTGGGCGCTCGAGTTCAAGGACCTCAACCTGCTGATCAGCGACCAGATCACCAACCAGAGCCAGCTCCTGATCCATCGCACGATCTCCGACCGGATCTCGATGGTCGCCCCGTTCCTGAGCTTCGACAGCGACCCGTACCTGGTGGTCAACAGCGCCGGCGGGCTGGACTACATCCAGGACGCCTACACGACCAGCGACCGCTTCCCCAACGCCCAGCCCTTCGACACCAGCCAGCTGGCCGCCGGGTCCGGCCTGGCCGGGCTCGACTTCGACTACATCCGGAACAGCGTTAAGGTCGTCGTCGACGCGTACAGCGGCCAGATGACGTTCTACGTCAGCGATCCGACCGACCCGATCATCCGGACGTACGAGAACGTCTTCCCCCAGATGTTCACCCCCCTGAGCGCCATGCCGGCCGACCTCAAGGCGCACCTGCGGGTGCCCGAGGACCTGTTCGACGTCGAGACCCGGACCTACGCCCGCTACCACCAGACCGATCCCTCGGCCTTCTATAACAACGAGGACCTGTGGACCGTGCCGCCCGACGCAGGCGGCAGCCAGAACCTGCCCAACGTCGCCTACTACGTCGAGATGCGCCTGCCCGACGAGACCGCGACCGAGTTCCTGCTCCTCCAGCCGATGGTGCCCGCCAGCCGGCCGAACATGATCGCCTGGATCGCGGCGCGCAACGACCAGGCCAACTACGGCCAGGTCCGGGTCTACAAGTTCCCCCAGGACACCTCGGTCCTGGGTCCCAACCAGATCGCCGCCAAGATCGATGCTGATCCGACGATCAGCGCCCAGGTCACCCTGTGGGACCAGGCCGGCAGCCACGTGATCAAGGGCAACCTGATCGTGGTCCCCGTCCAGAACTCGCTGATCTACCTCCAGCCGGTCTACCTCCAGTCGGCCAACAGCGCCTTCCCGGCCTTCGAGCGGATCATCGTGGCCACCCCGACCCAGGTCGTCTGGGATACCAACCTGGCCGGTGCCCTGAACCTGCTCCTGGCCACCGGGCCGGGCGGCTCGCCGCTGCCCAGCAACGGACCCTCGCCGACGCCCAGCTCCGGCCCCACGGCCAGCCCGACCAGTGGCCCCGGCTCGAGTCCGCCGACGGGCAACGTGGCCGCCCTGATCGCCTACGCCAACCAGCACTTCGAGCTGGCCCAGACGGCCCTCCGCGATGGTGACTTCGCGACCTACGGGGCCGAGATCGCCAAGGTCCAGCAGGCGCTCCTGCAGCTGAGCCAGCTGGTCCCGCCATCGGCGAGCCCCAAGCCCTAGGCCAGCCGGCCGTGCGGCGCTCGGCCTGGACCGCGGCACGTGACGCGGGGTCCATGGCGATCCGCCGGCCCGCCCTGTGGCCGGTTGCCCTGGCCGGCTTCCTGGCCCGTGGCGGCGTGGTCCTGTTCGTCGTGCCGGTCGTGTTCCTGCCCAGCCTCGTCGGGCTGGCGACGTTCATCGACCCGGCGTCGATCACTCCCACCGGACCGACCGCCGGCCTGGTCATCCGGATTGCCGTCGCAGCCGTCGTCGTTGTTGCGGCCCTGCTGGCCGGCACGCTGGCGGCAGGCGCGGCCGAGATCGACCTGATCCGGGCCGGCTCGAGTGCCGACATCGCCCGGCCGGGCGAGCTGCGCCGGGTCGGCCTGATCCGGCTGATCGGTCTCATCCCGGTCGCGATCGCCCTCGCGCTCGGCATCGAGCGCCTAGGCGAGATCGTGTACCAGGAGCTGACCTTGCCCACTGATCTCGTCACCCCGATCGTCATCCGGGTCGCGAGCCGGGCACCGGACGTGGTCGCCGCGATCATCGTGGCCTGGCTGTTCGGTGAGACGTGGGCCGGCCTGGCGACCCGCCTGGCGGTCATTCGCGGCGCGAGCCTGGTCGCCGCCCTGGCCGGCGGCCTGGTCCTCATCGTCCGCCGGGCGCCCGCCGTCGTTGCCCTGCTGGCCTCGTCCAGCCTGGTGGCCCTGCTGGTCCTGGGAGTCGCGATCAGCCTGGTCGGTGGGTCATGGGACCTCGTCCAGCAGGTGCTCCTGGGTGGTGCCGGGATCGGGACCGTGGCGGGGATGGCCGGGTCCGTGCTGCTGTTCGCGAGCGCCTGGCTCGTGGCCCTGGTCGCAGCCGGGATCCTGGCCACGTGGCGTGGGCTGGCCTGGACGCTGGTCGTGGGGGAGGACCATCGGGGGAGTGGTGGAATGCCCGTGGAGCGTGCCACCCTGTAACGCCCGAGCCACCGGGATCCGCCGATGGTCGGTTCGAGAGGTGCCTGCCTTGCCGAGGAAGCCGATCGCCTGCCCGTC
>DATGGC010000241.1:0-15295 GCA_035308745.1 Candidatus Limnocylindrales bacterium
GATCACGCCTCATGTCGCGAGCGATGTGCAGGACGAGGACGCCCGGGCCTGGCGGTTGATCGAGGAGCAGGTCGGCCGGCTGACCCGCGACGAGCCGCTGATCAACCAGGTCGTGGACGGCTACTAGCCAGCGCGCCCGAACAAGCGATCGCGGATCGGCTCCATCCCGGCGAGCGCCATCCGGACCCGCATGAGACCCGCATGACAGGACGTCATGACAGCGCTGAACGGCGACCCCAGACTCCGCCAGGTCGGCGCGTGCCGGGGACTCTGCAACGCCGTTGCAGCGTTCTAGCGGCCGTCATTGACTCGGCCGTGCGGGCGGGGCGGTCAGATTGACGGCCGTTCCGTATCGGGAGACCCAAAGCATGACCATCCAGGACGAACAGAGCGTCGTCAGCACCCAGAGCCAGGATCCGGCCGTCGTTGGGCAGCCGGTCGTCAGCTCATCGGTCCAGACCCGGCGGGTCACCGCCACGCCGGACGGCTCGGAGATGGCCCGCCGGATCATCGTCCTGATCTTCGGGCTGATCCAGCTCGTGATCGGGCTCCGGATCCTGCTCCTCCTCGTCGATGCCCGAACGGGCAACGGGATCGTGTCCGGAATCCTGAACATCAGCCAGGTCTTCGTCGGCCCGTTCGAGGGCATCCTCAAGACCGACGCCCTCCACGCCGGCGGCTCGATGCTCGACATCGCGGCCCTGGTCGCGCTGGTCGGCTGGACCGTCGTCGAGGCGATCGTGCTCTGGATCCTGAACATCTTCCGGCGCGACGCCCTGACGGCCTAAAGCCCGCGACAGGACGCCACGACAGGACCCAAGGAACGGCGCCAGGGTCGGCGGCTCTGGCCGCCGATCCTGTCAAACTGACTCCGCCCTCCGGGCTGACCGGAGCCCCGGACGGAGTCACCCTTGAGCGATCCCGCGCGTGACCTGGCGGTCGCGACCGAGCTGGCCAACGCGGCCGGTGAGATCGTGCGCCGCCACTTCCGGCAGCTCGAGCACATCGAGCCCCGGCGACCGACCGGACGTGGTTCGTCGACCCCCTCGACGGCACCGTGAACTACGCCCACGGAATCCCCTTCTGCTCGGTCTCGATCGGCCTCGTCGTCGATGGCCGGCCGGCGGTCGGCGTGGTCCTCGATCCGATCGCCGGCGAGCTGTTCAGCGCCGTCGCCGATGGTCCGGCCGAGCTGAATGGCCGGCCGATCCAGGCCTCGACCCAGGTTCGGCCGGCTGACCTGCTCGTCTCGAGCGATGCCGCCCCGCGGGGGCGGCTCCTGGGTTCGGCCGCGCTCGAGCTGTGCTACGTCGCGAGCGGCCGGCTCGATGCGTTCATCCAGGCCGGCCGCCTCTCGAACTGGGACGTGGCCGCGGCCGGGCTGATCGCCGAGCGGGCCGGGGCCAGCCTGGCGCTGGTCCCCGAGGGCGCCTGGTTCGAGCTCGACCGAGCGCCGGGCTTCGGGCTCACCGTCACCTCGCCCGCCTACCGGCAGGGTGCCTGAGGCATGGCGGCGGTGGACGTCAGCGGCAACCCGACCGGCCTGCGCTTCGGGCTGTTCCTGAGCCAGGCCGGCAAGTCGCTGAGCCAGGTCTTCGATGAATACCAGATGGCCGAGGATCTCGGCTTCGACCATGCCTGGCTCGTCGACCACCTCGTCGACACCGACGCGCCGCCGAGCGCGCCGATGCTCGAGGCCTGGACGCTGCTGGCCGCGATCGCCGAGCGGACCCGGCGAATCCGGCTGGGCGTCCTGGTCAGCAGCAACACGTTCCGCCACCCGGCGATGCTGCTCAAGGAGGCCGTCAACGTCGATCACATCAGCCACGGCCGGCTGATCCTGGGCCTGGGCGCCGGCTGGCACGCCGACGAGCACCGGCGCTATGGAATCCCGCTGCCGCCGCCGGGCGAACGAGTGGATCGCTTCGCCGAGGCAGTCGAGATCATCAGCCTGCTGATGGCCCACGAGCGGACGACCTACGCCGGCCGCTACTACCAGCTCGACGACGCGCCGCTCGAGCCGCGCCCGATCCAGCAGCCCCGGATCCCGATCCTGATCGCCGCCCACCGGCCCCGGATGCTGCGCCTCGCCGCGGCCTACGCCGACCAGTGGGACACCTTCGCCGCGCTGCCCGACACGGCGACCGATGGGGTCCGGACCGACCTCGCCGAGCGGATCGGCGCCCTGGATGCGGCCTGCCGGGAGATCGGCCGCGACCCCGCCGAGATCCGCCGCTCAACCTGGGCGAAGGCCGAGTCGGCGCTCCGGGACGAGGGCAGCTATCTCGACTTCGTCAACCAGCATCGCGCCCTGGGCTTCACCGACTTCTCGACGACCGGCCCGTCGGCCGCCCAGCTACCGCTCGTCCGCCACCTGGCCGAGCAGATGATCCCGCACCTCCGAGGAGAACCGCATGCCAACCGTTAGCGTCCGCTACATCGTCAACGACGTCGAAGCCGCGATCGCCTTCTACCGGGACCGCCTCGGCTTCCACCAGGACATGTTCGCCCCGCCGTCGTTCGCGATGCTCTCGCGGGGCGACCTGCGCCTCGTCCTGAGCCGGCCGGGTGGTGGCCCAGGCGGCGGCCAGGCGATGCCCGACGGCCGGCTGCCCGAGCCCGGCGGCTGGAATCGGTTCTCCCTGGAGGTCGGCGATCTCGAGACGATGATCGAGACGCTGCGGGTCGCCGGCGTGCACTTCCGGAACGACATGGTCGTCGGGGTGGGCGGCAAGCAGGTCCTGATCGACGATCCATCAGGCAACCCGATCGAGCTCTTCGAGCCGACGATTCCCGAGGCCCGGCTCTAACCCTCAGGCCGCGCCCAGGACCAGGGCGGCGTTCAAGCCGCCGAAGCCGAACGAGGTCGACAGGATCCGCTCATAGCGGCCGGTCCGGCCCTGGCGCAGGAGGCCCGGCAGGAGCCGGCCGATCTCGGGGTCCGGCGCGTCGAGGCCGACCGACGCCGGCACCCAGCCGTCGCGAATGGCCAAGGCGCAGATCGCGGCCTCGATGCCGCCCGATGCTCCCAGCGGGTGGCCATAGAGCGCCTTGGTGCCGCTGACCGGGATCCGGGCCGCCTGGTCGCCGAGGGCCAGGGCGATCGCCCGGGCCTCGGCCAGGTCGCCCAGCGGCGTCGACGACGCGTGAGCGTTGACGTAGTCGACCTCGTTGGCGCCGACTCGGGCGGCGGCCAGGGCGATCGTCGCCGAGCGGGCTGCCTGCGAGCCGTCCGGCCGGGGCTGGACCATGTGATATGCGTCCGAGGTGGCGCCGTAGCCCAGCAGCTCGGCATACGGCTCGGCGCCGCGAGCCTCGGCGACCTCTGCTGCCTCAAGGACCAGCAGGGCCGCGCCCTCGCCCATCACGAACCCGTCGCGGCCCTGGTCGAACGGCCGGGCCGCCTGGGCCGGGTCGTCGTTGCGTGACGAGAGCGCCCGGATGATGTCGAAGGCGCCGAATGCGAGCGGGCTGAGCGGCACCTCGGCCCCGCCGGCGATCGCTGCGTCGATCTCGCCGGCCTGGATCGCGCCGAGGGCCTCGCCGATCGCGACCGTGCTCGAGGCGCACGAATTGGCCGTCGACAGGATCGGCCCATGGACGCCCAGGGCGATCCCCAGGTTGGCCGGCGCGGCCCCACCGAAGACGGCCAGGGCGAGGGTCGGGCTGACGGACCGGATCCCGCGCTCGAGATAGCGCTCGTGCTGCTCCTCGGCATAGGCGATCCCGCCCAGCGCGCTGCCCAGGTAGATCCCGATCCGGTCCGCCGCCGCGGCCCGTCCCTCGCCGGGCGACAGGCGGGCATCGGCCAGCGCCATCCGGCCCGCGGCCAGCCCGAACTGGCTGAACCGGTCGAGCTGGCGGGCAGTCTTGGGCTCCATGTGGTCGAGGGGCTCGAAGTCGTCGACCTGGGCGGCCACCTGGGAGCGGAACGCGCTGGGATCGAAGCGATCGATCCGCTTGATTGGCGAGCAGCCGGCCCGTAGCCCAGCCCGGAAGGCCGGCAGGCCGCTGCCGGCGGCAGTGATCAGCCCGATCCCGGTGATCCACACCCGGCGCGGCGAGTCGGTACGGGAGCCATGGGCGGTGCTCACGCTCAGTGCTACGTCCCCCGAGCCGCGTCGGACGTGCCCGACTGGGATCTGCCTGGGTGGGATTCGTCGGCGTCGGCAACGGCCTCGGCAAGCGCCTCGGCAAGCGCCTTGAACGTGGCCAGGGTCCGCTCGGCAATCGGCCGGGTGAAGCAGCGGTCGACGAATGCCGGCAGGAGCTCATCGCCCAGGCGTTGGCCCAGGACCGGGATCGGCAGTCGGCGCCGGAAGGCATGCTCGATCGAGACGTGGCAACCGGCCGCCGTCGGCTCGATCCGCCAGGTCACGTCCATGCCGGCGGTCACGCCGCCCAGGTGCTGGAAGCGCAGCCGGAGGTCGTCCGGCTCGGCCCACGTTCGGGCGCGCCACACGACCGGCGGGCCGAAGCCGGCCAACCCGAACGACGGCCGCACGGCGACCATCCGGAGGACCTGCCGGTCGCTGGCCCGGCCCGCCTCGCGCCGAACGCGCAGGTAGTGGGGGAGCAGGTCCGGCCAGCGCTCGATGTCGCGGGCCAGCCGGAAGACGAGCTCCGCCGGCGCGCCGACGTCGACCCATACCGTCGAGTGCATCTCAGCGACTCACGATGGGCGGCTCATGGCCGGAGCAGCGCGGCCAGGAAGCGCGGATCGAGGCCACGCTCGGCCGGGACGAGGTCGCCCATCACCAGCCCGATCGTCGCGCGGGGACCCTCGCGCGCCGCCAGCCGCCGGGCGGCGTACTCGAACAGGCGCGGCTCGCCGAGGAAGAGCTGGACGAGCGAGCTGACCCAGTCCTTGGCCCGGAACCGGGCGCGCATCGCCTGCCGGTAGCCGTCCGCGGCTTGGTCCGCATGGCGGCGGCCGGCCCGCAGGCTGTCGATCGCATCCGCCGCGAGCTCGGCCGAGACCAGGGCGCGGTGGATCCCCTCGCCGGTGAACGGGTCCAGGAAGCCCGCCGCGTCGCCGACCAGGAACCAGCCCGGGCCGGCCGCCGCCGCGACCCGTTGGCCGACCGGCGCGGCGCCTTCCACGCTGTCGAGCGGCTCGCCGCTCCGCCAGTCGCCGGGATCATCGGCCGTCGAGGGGATCGCCCGCACGATCCGGCTCGCGAGCGGCTCGGCGCCCGCCGCATGGAGGCGCGCCTTCCAGCTGGGCCCCAGGACGATCCCGACGTTCACCCGGCCGCCCGGGACCGGGGCGATCCCGACGTAGCCGTCGCGCAGGATCCGCATCCGCGCGTCACGGGGCAATGCTGCCCCCGGATCTGCCAGGTGATAGGTCAGCGCGGTCCGGTTCGCCCAGCGGGCCGGCCGGGCGACATCCATCGACCGGGCGACCTCCGAACGCAGCCCATCGGCACCGACGAGGACTCGGGCCCGCTCGGTTCGCGTGGCTGCCTCCGGGCCGGTCAGCGCGACTTCGAAGTTGCCACCCGATCCGGCCGGGCGACGAACGCCGGCCACCGAGACACCGCGTCGAATCTCCGCGCCGGCGCTCGCCGCTCGGTCCAGGAGCAGGGGGTCGAGCCCGGCCCGATCGAGGCCGACCGCCGGCGCGGCGAGCGAGCCGTCGTCGCCATAGGTCAGTCGGAACTCGACCCCGCGCCGAGTCTCGACCCGCATCGCCGGCACGGCCCGGGCGACCTTCCCCAGCTCGTGGTCCGACAGCCCGACCCGGCGCAACGCGGCGACCGCCGCGGGCGAGGTGAAGACGCCGCCCGCCCGCCAGCGATAGGCCGGGGCTCGTTCCACGACAACGACCTCGCGGCCGGCCTGGGCCAGGTGGGTCGCGAGCGCCGCTCCGGCGATCCCGCCACCGACGACGAGCACGTCGACGGTCATCGCCCGGTCACCGCCGCGATCGCGTAGCGGTGGCCCATGAACCCGCGGAAGGTGGCGATCGGATGCAGCCCGGCCTGGGTGATCAGGGCGTCCATCTCCGCCAGCGTGTAGGCCCGCCGGACGGACAGCGCGGCGTCGCGCCGAGTGAACCGGCTGCGGGCAAGGGTGTGCGACAGGAGCCAGGCCCCGAGCCAGAAGAGGCGCCCCCGGGCGAGGTCGTTGACCACGATGCCAATCGAGGCGACCCGGCCCATCTCGCGGAGCAGGGCCAGCGCTTCGTCGGGGGCGAGGTGATGGAGGACCAGTGAGGCGTGGACGACGTCCTGGCTGCCGCCGGCGCTTGGCAATGTCTGTCCGTCGCCGACGACGAAGGTGAAGCCGGGCCGGCGCCCCAAACCGGGCGCAACAACCAGGGCCGCCGCGACGACCTCCGTCCGGCTGTCGAGGGCCGTCACCCGGAGCTCGCGGCCGCGCGTGGCCTCGGCCGTCTGGAGCGCCGCCGGGATATCGCCGGCACCCGTCCCGACATCGAGCAGGGCGAACGTGCCTCGGCGACCACCAAGGAGCGCGTCGAGGGCCCGCCGGCTCAACGCGATCCCGCCCAGGTGGCGGTTGATCCAGGTCAGGTCGCGCAGGTTCGCCGCGAGCGCGACGGTGTCGTCGAGCGGGCCGTCGAGGAGCTCGATGCCGTCGGCGAGGCGATCCATGGCGTCGAGGCTACACCGACGCCCCGCCGTGACGAATGGGTCAGTGACAGAGGTGCCTTTGGCAGACCACATTCACGTTCATGGCTACGCTCGACCGCGTCGATCCAGGGCAGGGCACCGGCATCCGCCCGGGGCGGGTCGCGGCCGCGTTCACCCGGCTCCAGGCCATCCCGGCGCGGATCCGCTCGTCCGCGTACGTCGCGGTCGGCGAGAGCCCCCGCTTCCGGGCCGTCCAACGCCGCCGGACGCGAACCGCGAGCCGGATCGGCTTCCTGGTGATCGCCGCGGCACTCGTCTTCGATGGCGTGACCCTGTCGAGCCTCGAGCTCAACCAGGTCCGCCTGTCGATCGTGCTCGACGCCGGCCTGATCGCGGTAGCCCTGGTGGGCTGGTGGCTGCTCGCGCGCGGGCTGCGCCACTACCCGGAGCTCGCCGCCTGGGTGGTCGTCGGCGGCCTGTCGCTGTCCACGATCGTGACCGGCTTGAACGTGCCCGATCTGGCCGCCCAGACGGTGGGCTACCTGCTGGTCCTGCCTGGCCTCGTGGCGCTCGTCCTGCCCTGGTCGACCCGGGCCCACATCCGCTGGCTCCTCGGCTACTCGATCCTCGCGGTCGCCTACCTCGCCCTCGACCCGGGCCATCGCTTCTCGGCCGATGAACGGGGCGACCTGCTGGTCGTGCTGGTCATCGCCCTGGCGTCCAGCCTGGCCGGCCACGTCCTCCTCCAGGCTGCCCAGATCCGGAGCTTCGCCCAGCTCGAGCGGATCCGCACCCTTCGCCGTCGGGCGGACTCCGATCGGGTCGAGCTGGAGCGGGCCCATCACGCCCTCGAGCTGACCTCCCGGACGGACCCCCTGACCGGCGTCAACAACCGGCGCCGGCTCGACGAAGACCTGCGCGCCGTGCGTGCCCACATCAATCGATCGGGTATGAGCTACGGGCTGCTGATGATCGACCTGGACCACTTCAAGGTGATCAACGACCGGCGCGGCCATCTTGCCGGCGACGAGGTGCTGCGTGCCGTGGCCACCGCCCTGCGGACGGCCCTGCGGGCCGATGACGCCGTGTATCGCTACGGCGGCGAGGAGTTCGTGGCGATCCTGGCGGTGCCGGCGGCCGATCACCTGCTCGCGGCGGCCGAGCGGATCCGGGCGATCGTGGCCGACCTGCGGATCGATCATCCCGACAACCAGCCGTGGGGCGTCGTCTCAATCAGCATCGGCGCAACCCTGATCGGCAGCTTCAATCTCGATCTCGACGCTGAAGCCTGGCTTGGGCTCAGCGACCGCGCCCTGTACCGGGCCAAGGCAGCTGGGCGCAACCGGGTCGAGCTCGACGCTGGCGTCTCGGTACCGCCGGCCGGTCAGACGAGCGTCCCGCCCCCATTGCCCGGCGCCGGTGTTCGCCGCCGGCGGGCGACTGATTGATGTGCCCGTGACCAGGACGATCCGATCCCCGTGGCGGCCGAGCACCTTCCCGCTCGACCCGCCGCCGGGCGTCCTCGAAGGACTGCTGCTGGACCGGATGAACGACGCGGCCTTCGCGACCGATCGGGACAACCGCGTCACGTTCTGGGCGGACTCGGCCGAGCGCCTGTTCGGGATCAGCCGGCACGACGCGATCGGACGGTCGTTCGGCGACCTGTTGCCATTCGAGATCTCCGCCACCGGTGACCAGCCCGATCTGCAGGACACGCTCGCCGCGGGGCGGGCCTGGCGGGGCGAAGGGACCGTCCTGCTGCCCGACGGCGCCAAGCTCTGGATCGAGTCGACGGTCAGCCCGATCGTCATCGAGGGCGAAGTCGTGGGCGGCGTCTCCGTCAGCCGGGACATGACCGCCCAGCGGGCGACCGCCACCGCGCAGCTGGTGGTCGAGCGCGCCCTGCGCGAGAGCGAGCGCGAATTTCGCGGGGCCTTCGATTACGCCTCGATCGGGATGGCCCTGGTCGGCCTCGACGGCCGCTGGCTCAAGGTGAATCCCGCCCTGGTCGACCTGCTGGGCTACAGCGAACAGGAGCTCCTCGCTCGCTCGTTCCAGCAGGTGACCCATCCCGACGATCTCGAGGCCGACCTGGGCCAGGTCAAGGCGATGCTCGAGGGAACGATCAGCAGCTACCAGATGAAGAAGCGCTACCTCCACCGCGACGGCGGGGTCGTCCACGCCCTGCTGTCGGTCTCGCTGGCCCGTGACGACGACGGCCGGCCGCGCCACTTCGTCTCGCAGGTCGAGGACCGCTCGGCCGATTTCGACCTGGAGCTCGAATCCCGGGTGCGGGTCGCCCTGACCGACTGCCTGGTGGGCATTCCCGAGGGAGCCAGCCCCGAGCAGTCCGCGCAGGCGATCTGCAACGAGCTGGCCACCTTGCCCTGGGTCGATTTCGCCGCGGTCGAGGCCTTCGTTGACGACCGCCGGGTGGTTGTCCTGGCCAGCTGCGTGCCCGAGGGCTTCCCGACCCGTCCCGGTGACCAGCTGTCAGCTGAGCGGGCGACGTACCTGCACGGCCGCGCTTCAGCGGGGCCGTGGTCCGACTACACCAGCCCGGCCGGGGACGACTCGTTCCCCTTGGCCCACGAGGTCGGCCTCAAGTCCCTGGCCTATGGGCCGATCGGCACCGACCCGCTGCTCGGGGTCCTGGTCATCGGCACGACCCAGGCCGAGTACGCCCGGACCCTGGTCGAGAAGATGCCCGGGATGGTCGCCTTCGCGACGACCTCGAGCGCCCTCCTGGCCCAGCGCCTCCTCGACCGCCAGCAGGAGGTCGGCCGGCGGCAACGCTTCGAGCGAGTCATCGCGACCACGGCCTTCAGGCCCGTGTTCCAGCCGATCGTCGATCTCCGGACACGGGCCATCGTGGCCTACGAGGCATTGACCCGGTTCGACTCAGGCGAGCGTCCCGACCAGGCCTTCAGTGACGCCTGGGCGGTGGGCCTGGGTGACCAGCTCGAGATTGCGACGCTGGGGCTGGCGGTGCGGGCGGCGCGGTCGCTGCCGGCGGGCACGTGGCTGAACCTGAATGTCTCGCCGCGCTTGCTCGATGATCCGGAGCGCCTGCGCGCGCTCCTGTGGACGGCCGACCGGGCGATGGTCCTCGAGGTCACCGAGCACGAGCCCGTCGCCGACTACCGGCGTCTGCGCGAGACGATCCGGGGCCTCGGCGGCGACATCCGGCTGGCCGTCGATGACGCCGGCGCCGGGGTGGCCAACTTCGGCCACATCATCGAACTCCAGCCGGACTTCGTGAAGCTCGACATCAGCCTGATCCGGCGGGTCAATGCCAACCTCGGGCGGCAGGCGCTCGTCGTGGCCATGAGCCATTTCGCCCGCACCGCCGGTTGCCGGCTCGTCGGAGAGGGCGTCGAGACCGAGCCCGAGGCGGAGACCCTGCTCGCCCTGGGGGTCGAGTTCGGCCAGGGCTACCTGTTCGGCCGCCCGTCGCCCGTCGAGGACTGGCTGGAGGACTCGGAGCCCGAGCTAGCCTGACCGGCCGGTCGCGGCGACGACGGCCCGGGTCAGGGTGTCCGTCCTGAGGGCATCGGCGTAGGTCGACAGGACGCGGCTCGGGTCGCGGGCCTCGACGGCCGCCAGGAACGCCTCGGCCTGGACCTCGTACGGATCGCGCCCGGGGGCCAGCGTCCGGACCGGCCCACCGTCATCGATGGTCACCTGCCAGCTGGTCTGGAGCGGCTCGAGCTTGCGGATCGTGATCAGCCGATCGGCGCAGGCGAGCGACAGCTCGATGACCGAGGACGCCAGCCGGCGGCTGTTGGCAAAGCTGCCCAGGGCACCGGAGTCGAAGCGCAGGAGCGCTGCCGTCGCATCGGCAAGGTCGACGCCTTCAGGCACGAATGGCAGCGCCCGGGTCGATGCTGCGCCCAGGACCGTCGCCTCGCCGGCCAGCAGCCGGGCCAGGTCGTAGAAATGGGTCGCCTGCTCGATCACCTGGCCGCCACCGGTTGCCTCCGTCCGCCACCACACGGGCGGCGGCGTCGAGCCCAGCCAGCGGGCGCTGACCAGGTGGGCCGGGTTCGTGGCCAGGCTGGAGCGAACCTCGGCCAGGGCCTCCAGGCCGCGCAGGTGATAGCCGACGGCAGCCACCAGGCTACGCGCCTCGATCGCTGCGGCGAGCCGGGCCGGACCTGCGGCGTCGGTTGCGGCGAGGGGCTTCTCGGTCAGGAACGGGATGTCCCGTTCGACCAGCCGTTCGAGCGTCGCGACGGCGGCCCACGGCGGGACCGCCACGATGGCGACCTCGGGCCGCTGCTCGTCGAGCATCCGTTCGAGGTCTGTGCCGGGATAGGCGGCCGCGCCGGCTGGAGCGGCGACCGCCTCGGCGCTGGCGCGGCTGGCAGCCGTGACTGCGACGAGCTGCGTCCGGCCCAGCCGGTCGAGCGCGGCAAGATGGTAGCCGCTGATCCAGCCGGCCCCGATCAGGCCCAGCCGATGGCCACCGGTCGGATCGGATCTACGGGCCGCCGTCATCGCCGCCATCGTCCCACAGGCGGCCGGCCGTGACCGGGCCCCCGGTACTCGATCCGGACCGTCCCTGACGGAGGTCCTAGGGACTGGACGCGACCGTCGGCCGATGCTTCTGGGGTGGGATCAACATTCGCTCAGCCTGCCCTGGCCCAGCCCCGCTCGATCACCAATCGGTCGGTCGTCCTGTTCGCCGCCGTCGCCCTGGCCCAGCTCCTGGATCTGCTGACGTTCGTGCCGGCCGTGGCCAAGGTCGGGATCGAAGCCGAGAGCAACCCGCTGGCCCGGACGCTGTACGCCCTCGATGGCCCGCTCGGACCGGCGCTCATGAAGGCGGCCGCCGTTACGGTCATGCTCCTGGTGCTGCTCCGGGTCGAGCGTCGGTTCCCGTCCTTCGCCCTGCCGTCGGCGGCACTGCTCGTGGGCATCGGGCTGCTGGGGGCGGGGTCGAACCTGCTCTTCGGGCTGCTGCGCTAGGCCAGCGCCCTCAGATGCTGCCGCCCAGGGTGCTCAGGATCGCCGAGATCTGACCGCCCAGGAAGAGCAGCGACAGGATCGCGATCACCGATACGAGCGCGAGGATGAGTGCGTACTCCGCCAGGCCCTGGCCGCGTTCGTCCAGGGGCATCGCCTTGCAGGCCATGGGACCCGTCCTTGTGATGAGCTCGCCCGGCGGCCGAAGGATGAACGATGATCGGCGACCCGCGCGAAGTGCCCCAAAGTACACCGAACCGACCCGGATTCCTACTCCTTCCGCCCTGAATTCCGGACCGGGAATCGGAAGGAGCCCCTCCACCCGGGAGGGGCTCCTGTCGTGGAGCGGGAGGTGGTCCCGGCTAGACCGAGTTGCCGACGTCGCTCAGGATCGTGCTGACCTGGCCGCCCAGGAAGAGCAGGGCAATGATCGCGACGATCGCGATCAGGGCCAGGATGAGGGCGTACTCGGCGAGGCCCTGGCCGTCTTCGGCCGCCGTCAGTCGCGCGATCACGTTTCGAACCATTCCACACCAGTTCCTTCTGATTGGACCTCGCGTCTGCCGCAAGAAGAAAGGAGTCGGCAGCTCGACGGGGGATGAGGCACAAGTACTACCATGCCGATCGCCGATTGACTAGGACCCTCGTGCGCGGACGCACCGGAATTCGCGATCCGCAGGCCCCGCCCGGTGGCCTCCGGGGGAGAACAGGCCGGTCCGGGCGGGTGGCCCCAGCCCAACCAAAGGTACCGGCCCCGGCCCGCGCAGCAACCTGCCCCTGGCCTTCGTCCGAGATGGCTGGAGGAGTACCCTCGCGCTGATCGAGCGCGGATGGCTGGAGTGGGTGGGATGTCCAGAAACACACGCAGGCCCAGGACCGGATCCCTGGCGCTCGTCGCGAGCCTCGCGATCGCCCTGGGTGGCTGCGCGAGCGGCCCCTCGGCGTCGGCTTCGCTCTTGCCGAGCGCCGCCCCGAGCAGCCCGCCGGTGGGCGAAGCGTCGGAGGCACCCGAGGCCTCGGCGTCACCCTCGCTTCCGCCTGAGGCGAGCGCGGCGCCGACGCCGGCGCCCACGCTATCCGCTTCGTCCGGCCCGACCTCGGAACCAACCGAGGCGCCATCGCCGACGCCCAAGCTGCCGCCGCTCGCCGCGGGCTGGTCGACACCGGCGCTCGTCCCGGGTTCCGCGGCTTGCGCCCCCGCCGGGGTCCTCGCGGTGATCGACTCCGCGGGCCGGATCCACATGGTCGCCCAGTGCGGCAAGGACTTCGGCTACTTCGTCCAGGCCTCGGGCGGCTCGTGGACCTCGACGACCCTTCCGCCGCCGCCCGGCAAGACCGACGCCTTCCCCCAGATCGCGGTCGACGGCAGCGCCACGTACCTGGCCTACCAGGAGTACGGCGACGGCGGCTGCGGGGACGCGGGCTTCAGCTCCGTCCTCGTCCGATCACAGGCCGCGCCAGGTGGAGCGTGGTCGGCGCCGACCAAGATCGGCGCCACGAACGACGGCCTTGAGTCGTTCATCGTCCAGGGCGGCACGATCTACGCCACGGTCCTCAACGACAACGCCACCAGCTGGTTCGAGACCGTCCAGGGCGGCACGACCCACCGCTACAAGATCGGCGATGCCCGGCACGAGGGTTCCGTCTCGCTCCAGGTCGGGACCGACCACCTTGCCCGGATCGCCTACTGGGGCGAGGCCGGCATCCGCTACGGCGTCTTCAATGGCGCGGGCTTCACAACCTCGACCGTCTACAAGCAGGACGGCTACGCCTGGGGTCCGGTCCTCGAGCTGGACTCGACCAACCAGCCCCGGATCATGTGGACGCACAGCCCGCAGCCGGGTGGTTGCGCCCTCGGTGGCGGAACCTCGAAGGACGGCGAGTATTACGCGACCCTCAGTGGCAGCACCTGGACCTCGCGCCGGTTCACGACGAATGTCGACGGCGTCTCGTTCGTGCGCGACGACACAACCGGGGTGGTGACCGCTCTGACCGGCGGCCAGGACAGCATCAGCGTCTACACCAAGGCCGGGGCGACCTGGCAGCTGAACACGCTGAGCACCCTGCCGACCTCGCTGCCGACCTTGCTCATCAACCAGGCGACCGGCGGGCTCCACGCCGTGTTCACCGTCGATCCCGCCTATAGCAGCGCCAAGCCCGGGATCTACACGATGACCAGGGCGGGCAGGTAACCCCGGCGCGGGCCGCCGTACCAGTGCAGGAAGTCGCGTGAGGCTGTCCTGACCCGGCGCGGGCTCACCGCCCGGGCTCAGTGCGGATGGGCCTGGACGTAGGCAACGATCGCCGGCACCAGGGCATCCAGCCTGGGGCTGCCCCAGCCCGTGGCGTAGTCCCAGCCGGGCGTGGCCGCGTAGAGCAGGTTCGCGCCGGCGCTGATGTCGTGGAACAGCGAGCCGTCCTGGTGGGCCGCGGCGAGGGCGTACAGGATCGGATCCAGGAAGCCCAGCTTGCCTGCCCCGTCCTTGGCCGCCAGCTCCTGGGCCAGGACCATCGAGCCCGCCCAGAACGGCGTCGCCGCGCTCGTCCCGCCGACGACCTCGTCCTCGCCGTCCGAAATGACGAACATGCCGCTGGCCGGATCAGCCGGCCCGGCCACATCGGGCACCTGGCGCTTGCCGCTCGACTGGTCGTTGGCGACGCCCGGCCCGGCCTGCCAGCCCGGCCGCGCGAACACCGTGCTCAGGCCGCCGCCCGAGCCGGCCTGGCCGAGGGGATCCTGCCAGGCGACCTCGCCCAGGTACGAGCCGTCCTGGTGGAGCGAGAGGTACGTGCCGCCCACGGCAATCACGTGCGGGCTGACCGCCGGGTAGTCGGCCGCGACGGTGAGGTCGTGGCGCAGGCCGTCCGGCTCGTCGAGGCAGTCATAGGCGCCGTTGTCGCCGCTGGACACGAAGATGCTCAGGCCCGCCATCTCGGCACTGGCCAGGGCGATGTCGTCGGGGTCACCGGCCGAGGGCTCGGCGTAGGGCTCGCAGCGACCCCAGCTGATCGACACGATCTGGACCTTGCCGTCCTCGACGATCCGGTTGATCACGTCGCTCCAGTTGGCGCTCTGGGGCGCCTCGTAGTCGTAGATCTGGGCCTTTGGCGCGATCGCCCTGATCGTCTCCAGGTCGAGCGAGACCTCGTCCTCGCCGTCGCCCGGCTTCTTGGCGGCGCCCGGCAGCCGGACGCTCTGGACGGCCGGCCCGCTGATCCCGACGGCCTGGTCGAAGGTGCTGATGTCGCGCGGATCGAAGGTATCGAAGGACACGACCGCGACCGACTGGCCGCTGCCGTCCAGCCCCTGGGCGTGGAGCGCATCGATCCCGTAGGCCTTGGCCAGGTCGGCAGCGTGCAGGCCGTTGGCCGGACCGAAGCGTGGCAGCGGCCGGCTGGCGGGCGACGTGTCGAGCCCGCTGACCGCCCGGACGAACGGGCGCAGGGCAGCCGGCACGACCGGCGTGCCCACGGCCACGTGGTAGGCGGCGCCGCCGGCGTCCGTCCGATCCGCGATGCCAACGCCAAAGGTCGACGTGAGCTGGCCGACCGTGCCCTCGAGCTCGAGGTAGCTCCGGTTGGCCGGGGCATTGACGACGGCGAAGCCCTGGCGACTGAGCCAGCTCGCCACGTGCGCGATGTCGGCCAGCGGCAGGCCGAAGCGAGCACCGAAGTCAGCCGCGCTCAGGTAGCGCCGATAGGCGGGGCCGGCCGGGTCCGAGATCGCC
>DATGGC010000242.1:0-4434 GCA_035308745.1 Candidatus Limnocylindrales bacterium
GGATCGAGGTCGGCCCGCCGGCCGGAGCGCTGCGCGTCCCGCCGGGCGCGCCGGCTGGCTTCGACGGACGAGCCGGGGACCAGGGCCAGCAGGCCCCACAGGACCGCCAGGCCAATCCCGACGGCGACGACGGGCACGACGATCGCGAAGATGCGCGAGGTCAGCGGCTGGTTGTAGGCCGCAAAGGCCGCCAGGACGCCGAAGCCGACAAAGACCCACGCACCGCTCCGGAAGTTGCGTCCGGCGACCACGCCCGTGAACAGGGCCACGACCAGGGCGACGACCAGGACCGCCAGGTTCAGGACGAGCTTGTCGTTGGTCCCGAACAGGTTGACCATCAGCTCCTTCGCCCCCGACGGCTGGAGGGCGATGACCAGCGAGCCGACCGCCGTGACCAGCGACGGCGCGTCCTTGATCAGGCCGGCGATCAGCTCCCCAGCCGCGAGGGCGGCGCCCCCCGCGACCAGGCCGGCCAGGGCTGGCGGCCAGAAGCCGCGCCAGCGGCCGGCCAGGCTCGGGCGGCGAACAGGCGCGGTCGAATCGGGTGGTGAGCTGGTCATGGTCCGCGAGCGTAGCGCGACCGTGTGACAAACGCGTGTCGGCGGCACCCGCTGTCACGCTCCCGTCACGAGCCGCTGGGTACGATGACCGCAATGCCCGATCCGTCGCGCCCGATCCTCGTCGTCGACGACGATGCCAAGATCGTTCGGCTCGTCCGGGCGTACCTCGAACGTGAGGGCTACCGGGTGGCCGAGGCCGCCGACGGCCGGGCCGCGCTGGCGGCCATCGCCCTGGAGCGACCGGCCCTGGTCGTGCTCGATCTGATGCTGCCCGAGGTCGACGGGCTGGATGTGGTGCGCGCGATCCGGGCGGATGGCGAGCTGCCGATCATCATCCTGTCGGCCCGGGGCACGACCGCCGATCGGATCGCCGGCCTCGGCCTGGGGGCGGACGACTATTTGCCCAAGCCGTTCTCGCCGGCCGAGCTCGTCGTCCGGGTCGGCCGTGTCCTGGCTCGTTCCGCTGGCCGGCAGCCCTCCCCCGCGACCACCGACGATGCCCTGCTCCGTCACGGCCAGCTCGTCGTCGACCGGGCGCGCCACAGCGTGGAGCTGACCGGACGGCCGATCACCCTGACCGCGATCGAGTTCCGGCTGCTCGTCGCCTTGCTCGAGGCGGACGGCCGGGTCCTGACCCGCGACCAGCTCCTCGATGCCGTGTACGGGCTCGATGCCGAAGCCGTCCTGGAGCGGACGATCGACGTCCATGTCGGCCGGCTGCGGGACCGGCTGGACGACACGGCGGCCGAGCCGCGCTTCATCACGACGGTCCGCGGTGTCGGCTACCGGGCAACCCGACCGCAGGCCGCGGGCGTCCCGGCGGGACGGGGCGAATGAACGCCTGGCGCGCTCATCGCCCCGCCTGGTCGCGTGGCGTGGGCGCCCGGATCGCCGTGGCGGCGGTGCTCACCACGGCGCTCGGCGTTGGGATCGTCGCCTTCGGGGTGATCTTCGTCGGCGGCTCCGTCTTCGCCGACCTGATGATGAAGCACGGCGCCACGGCGGAAACCGCCCATGCCATGTTCGACCAGTCGATCACCCTGGTCCTCGTCGCGGCGATCGTGACAGCGATCGCGGCCGGGGTGGTCATGGCGATCTTCCTTGGCCGGCGCCTGGCCCGGCCATTGGCCGAGATCGGCGCCGCCGCCCGGACGGTGGCCGCCGGCGACTACGCAGTTCGCGTCCCCCGGCGGGGCCCGGAGGAGATCGCCAGCCTGGCCGACTCGTTCAACCAGATGGCGGCCAGCCTCGAAGAGCAGGAGCGGATGCGCCGCGAGTTCATCGCCAATGCGGCGCACGAGCTGCGCACGCCGCTCACGAACCTCCAAGGCTACCTCGAGGCGATGCGCGACGGCGTGATCCCGGCCGACCGGGCTACCTTCGATTCGCTGTGGGACGAGGCCGAGCGGCTGGTCCGCCTGGCGGCGTCGCTCGACACCCTGGCCGAAGGCGACGCGGCGGGCCCGGCGCGGGCCCAAACGGAGATCGACGTGGTCGAGTCGGTCCGGACCGCCCTGGAGCTGGCCACGCCGGGCTTCGAGCGGGCCGGACTGGTGATCGAGCTGGCCCTGCCCGAGCGGTTGCCCGCCCGGGCCGACCCCGACTCGCTCGCCCAGGTGCTGGGCAATCTGTTCCAGAACGCGATGCGCTATACCCCGCGCGGCGGCAGGGTCGGCATCCGGGCCGAGCGCCGACCGGCCGACATCCTGGTCAGCGTCACGAACAGCGGTGAGGGGATCCCGCCGGACGAGCTGGCCCACGTCTTCGAACGCTTCTACCGGGTCGACAAGTCCCGTGACCGGGCCCACGGCGGGGCGGGCATCGGGCTGTCGATCGTGCAGCAGCTGATCGAGGCCGCCGGCGGCCGGGTGGGCGCCGAGTCGAGCGAGGGCAGCACCCGCTTCTGGTTCGCGCTGCCGGCCTAGCGATGGCCAATCCTGGCCGATCTGCGGCGGACCCCGAACAGGTCGCGTACAGTGGACCGATGATCCAGGCCACCTGGCGTGATCGGTTCCGGCTGGCGGCGCTCGCCGCCGTCGCCTTTGTCCTGGCCCATGACACGGTCTTCCTGCTGACCGATGGCGGCTCATTCGGGCTGGCCCTGGCGCGGACCGGGCATGGCGACCAATGGACCGGCACGGTGATCGTCGTCGCCGGCCTGGCGATCAGCCTGGCGATCGCCGGAGCGGTCCGCCTCGTCCGCCTGTCGCGCCTGGCCGCCGAGCTCGATGCGGGCGAAATCGCCGTTCACGAAGGCCGACCCTCGGACCTGTTCAGCCACCTGCTCAAGGCCTGGCTCCTGATCCTGCCCGTGGCCCTGGTCCTGTTCGTGATCGTCGAGAACCTCGAGCACCTGTCCGTTGGCCTCGGAGCGCCGGGCTTGAGCGTCCTTGGCTCAGCCCAGTACCACTCCGTCCTTGGCGTCTTCGCCGTCGTGTCGCTGCTGGCCGCGCTCGTCGACGCGCTGTACCGCTGGCGGCGCGACATCCTCGTTGCCCGGATCGAAGCCGCCCGTGCCCGGCTCCAGCACGGCCCGGCGGTCCTCGTCCGCCACGACCTGCCGTGGCTCGACCGGCGCCACGCCTCGATCACGAGCAACCTGATCTCCGGGCGGGCGCCGCCCCTGCGCGCCGTCGCCTGAGCCGGCCGGCGCCCCGCGCCGCGTCCTGGCTCCACTTCGAGACCTGCGCGCTCGAGCCCCCGTTGGCGGGTGGCTCATCCCGGAGGATCACCATGCAATTCGCTCGATCTCGACGCCTCGGCGTCGCCATTCTCAGCTCATTCGTCGCCCTGCTCCTGGTCGCGGGCGTCGCCGACGCCCACATCGTGAAGACGTTCGGGAGCTACACCGTGGCCCTCGGCTGGGTCCACGAGCCGACCTACGTCGGCGCGCAGAACGCCGTCCAGGTCGTGATCAAGGACGCCGCGGGCAAGGCCGTCACCGACCTGAATGACGGCGACCTGAAGGTGACCGTCACGGTGGGCGGCAAGACCTCGGATCCGCTCGACCTGCTCAACACGTTCGACCCGGACACCGGCCTGGGCATCCCCGGTGATTACGAGGCGCCGCTCATCCCGACGGCGCCCGGCGACTACACGTTTCACCTGACCGGCGCCATTCACGGTACGGCGGTCGATGAGACGGCGACGTCGAGTGACGCGACCTTCAACTCGGTCGTCGATGCGACCGGGATCCAGTTCCCCAACCAGCTGCCGGCCCTGACCGACATCATCACCCGGCTCGACCGGATCGATGCCCGGCTCAGCGCCAGCCCGGCGCCGTCGGGTGCGCCGGCGGCATCGGCCGGGGCGGCCGCGCCCACGTGCGTGGCCGCGGCAAGCGCCGCGAGTGCGATGGCGCAAATGAGTGGAATGGGTGTACGCATCGCCGTGTTCGGGAGCAACATGCATGCCAGCAGCGGGTGTCGATTTCATGACGCTCAAGTCTGCGTACCCGCCGCCGTTAACCCAGGAGCGATGGATCGCGGATCGTTCGCGGTTCAACGTTGCCGTTGCCCGGCAAGGACTTGCCGCTGCACACCCGTCAGGCAGTGTACGTGTGCGCGGCAATTCGAACTGCATCACACTATCGGGCATCCGCCGGGCGCCAAACGGGCCATGGCATAGGCCTTGCTCCATCCGTCGGGCATGCGAACCGCGCTCGACAACTATCTGGGCATTCACCCGCAGGCCTTGCAGCTTGAGTCCAAGCGCAACGAGCTGCTGGCGGCGAATCTCGCCAATGTCGACACGCCCAATTACAAGGCGCGTGATCTCGACTTCAAGGCGGCATTGGCGGCCGCAAGCGGCGATAGCACCACAGGCGCGGGCGCGCTGCCGCTGCGCGCGTCGAATTCCACCACTGCGCCGGGCG
>DATGGC010000243.1:0-18306 GCA_035308745.1 Candidatus Limnocylindrales bacterium
GCGCTGTGGGTCGAGGCACCAACCTCAGCCATGGCCGAGCAGGTCGCCGCGTTGATCTTGCCGCGGCTCGTCGCCCTGCCCTGACCCGCGCTCAGGGCCGCGAACTGCCCCCGCTGCCCGTCTCGCGCAGGAAGCGCTCGATCTCGGAGATCAGCTCGTCGCCCGCCGGCAGGCGCTCTTCGTCGGCCATCGACTCGAGCCGCTCGACGTAGGCCCGGGTCGTCTCGTCGCCCTTGGCCAGGGCATCGAGATGGGTACCCAGCTGGCGGGCCTCGTCCTCGAGCGGGCCGGCCGGGATGCTCACGCCCAGATGCCGTTCGAGCGAGCGCAGCAGGGCCAGGGCCGCGACGGGATACGGCCCGGACACGTAGTGGGGGACCTGGGCGAAGTAGCCGAGGGCCGTCGTCCCGGACCGGGCCATCATCATCTCGAGGACCGAGATCGCCGCCGCGGGCACGCGCAGGAGGCCCTCCGGTCCGGGCTGGATGTTGCCGCGCAGTAGGCCCGGCTCGGATTCCGTGCCGATGATCGGCACCGAGCGGGTATGGGGCACCGCCGCCGGGATCGCGCCGAGGCTGATCCACTGGGCGACGCCGAGTCGGCCGGCGATGTCGAGGACCGCGTCGCTGAACTCGCGCCAGCGGAAGTCGGGCTCGACCCCGGTCAGGACAAGCAGGTCCCGGTCACCGATCCGGCGGTGGCGGATGGTCAGCTCGCGCCAGGCAAGCGACGACATCCGGCCGTCGCGGATCTCGAGGACGGGCCGGCGGGCGCGGTAATCGAAGAGGAGGTCGCCTTCGAAGGACGCCACCAGGTCGCCGCCCAGTGCGACCTGGGCCGCGGCGGTGGTTGCCGCGGTGCCGGCATCGACCCAGCCGTCGAAGGCCGCGATCATCGTCGGGGCGACGAGATCGGCCGGTTCGGTCAGCTGGTAGAGCGCCATGGCTACAGGATAGGCCACGTGATCGCGGGGCTCGCGATCGACCTGGCGCTGGCGCCGTCCGCGGCGGACCGCCGTCGACGGTCGTCGACCAGTTCGAATCGGCCGAGTCCGAGTGCTACCAGGCAACGAGACCCTCGGCGAAGTCGAGATGGAAGGGTCCGCGACCCGCAAAATGCGTTGCCAGTTCGCGACCGATCCGTTCGGCTGGGGTCGCGGGCGTCAGATGCTCCTTGGGCCAGTCCGAGATCGGCGATACGAGACAGTCGTACTCATCTTCGGGAGCGCCCATCGCCGCAAATCCCATCGGATCCCAAGCCCACGCTCGTGCTCGAAGATCTCGAAAAGGCTCCTGCCAAAACGCGAGCTAAGTCGAGCTTATGGTCGGTCGACGCCCCGAAACGCCCCCCACCGACCGTTCCGCGCTCGATCTGAGCACGAATCCCCCAGGATGAGACGCCCGAACAGGCTCCGCGACGGCCGAATCGGACCATAAGCTCGATTCAACTCGCGTTTTGTCAACGGACATGCCGAGGGGCCCGGTCCGCTGAACCAGGCCCCTCATTGCGCTCAATTGGGCACGCCGGGCGTGCCCGCCCGATCAGCTGCAGCCCGAGGTCGAGCCGCAGTTCAGGCACTTGTAGCAGCTCCCGTTGCGAACCATGATCGAGCCGCACTCGGCGCAGGAGGGCGAGTCCTCCTGGACCTTGAATGCAACCCGGGTAGTGCCCAGGGAGCCGCTGGCGACGGCCGCGTGACCGTTGCCGTTGCCGTTCGAATGCCCATTGCCATTGGCCGTGTGGGCGACCGACTCGATCAGCGGCAGGCTGATCGTGGTGGGTGCGACCTCGACGGCGACAGCCGTGGGCCGGTTGCCCTCGGTCTCGTCCGATTCCTCGGCCGCGGCGGGAACATCCGATTCGGGGGCCACGGCCAGGGACACGGCACCGAACGAGACCGGTGCCGAGTCGACGACCGCGCCGCGATCGATCAGCCCGATCTGGGCCTTCTCGTCGGCCGGCAGGAAGCGGCTGCCCATCCAGCGGAAGACGTAGTCGACGATCGACTTGGCGATCGGGATCTCCTGGTTGCCGGTGAAGCCGCTCGGCTCGAACCGGACGTGGGCGAACTTGTTGACCAGGTCGCGCAGCGGCACGCCGTACTGGAGGGCCAGGCTGACCGAGGTGGCCAGCGAGTCCATCAGGCCGGAGACCGTCGAGCCTTCCTTGGCCATCTTCAGGAAGATCTCGCCGGGCTGGCCGTCGGGGTACAGGCCGACGGTGATGTAGCCCTCGTGGCCGGCGACATCGAACTTGTGGGTGACCGCGGCCCGCTCGACCGGCAGGCGCCGGCGATGGGGCTTCTTGGCCTCGGCCTGGGCGATTGCGAGCTGGGCCCGCAGCTCGGCGACGACGCCCGTGTCGATCTCTTCGCCGGCATCCTTCTTCTTGCCGGTGCTGAGCGGCTGGCTGCGCTTGCTGCCGTCGCGATAGATCGCGATGGCCTTCAGGCCCAGCTTCCAGCCCTGGAGGTAGACCTCTTCGATCTGCTCGGGCGTGGCGGCCTCGGGCATGTTGACGGTCTTGCTGATCGCGCCGGAGATGAACGGCTGGATCGCGCCCATCATCCGGACGTGGCCCATGTAGGCGATCGAGCGCTCGCCGTTGACCGGCTTGAAGGCGCAGTCGAAGACCGACAGGTGCTCGGCCTTGAGGTGGGGCGCACCCTCGATCGTCTCGCGATCGTTGATGAAGGCCAGGATGTCCTCGACCTGCTCGGGCGCGTAGCCGAGCTTGCGCAGGGCGGCCGGGACCGTCTGGTTGACGATCTTGAGGAAGCCCTCGCCGACCAGCTTCTTGTACTTGATCAGGGCGATGTCCGGCTCGACCCCGGTCGTGTCGCAATCCATCATGAACGCGATCGTGCCGGTCGGGGCGAGGACGGTGACCTGGGCGTTGCGGTAGCCGTTGGCCTCACCCAGCTCGAGCGCCTCGTCGAAGACCGAGCGGGCCGCGGCGATCATGTCCGCCGGCACGGCCTGGTCGGCCGGGATCTGGTAGGCGGCGTCGCGATGCTTGCCGATCACCCGCAGGAACGGGCCCTCGTTGACGGAGTAGTCATGGAACGGGCCGCCGTGGTCGCGGGCGATCACGGCGCTCTGGCGATAGGCCTCGCCGTGCATGATCGCGGTCAGGGCCGCGGCGTAGTTGCGACCCTCGTCGCTGTCGTAGGCCAGGCCCCGGCTCATCAGCAGGGCGCCGAGGTTGGCATAGCCCAGGCCGAGCGGCCGGAAGCGATGCGAGTTCTCCTCGATCCGGGGCGTCGGGTAGCTGGCATTGTCGACCAGGATCTCCTGGGCGGTGATCGTCAGCCGGGCGGCGTAGCGGTACGACTCGACGTCGAACTCGCCGTCCTCTCGGACGAACTGCATCAGGTTGAGGCTGGCCAGGTTGCAGGCCGTGTCATTGAGGAACATGTACTCGGAGCACGGATTGGAGGCGTAGATCCGATCCGTGTTGGCCGAGGTGTGCCAGTCGTTGATGGTCGTGTCGTACTGGATGCCCGGGTCGCCGCACAGGTGGGCGGCATCGGCCATCCGCTTGAAGATGTCGCGGGCCTTGTAGGTGCCCATCGGCGCGCCGTCGACCACGGCGTGGGTCGTCCAGTCGCCATCGGCCTCGACGGCGTGCATGAACGCGTCGGTCACCCGGACCGAGTGGTTGGCGTTCTGGAACGAGACCGAGCCGTAGGCCTCGCCGGTGAACGACGGATCGTAGCCCTGCTCGATCAGGGCCCAGGCCTTCTTCTCTTCGAGCATCTTGGAGTCGATGAAGTCGAGCACGTCGGGATGGTCCGCGTCGAGGATGACCATCTTGGCCGCCCGGCGGGTCTTGCCGCCCGACTTGACCACGCCGGCGAATGCGTCGTAGCCGCGCATGAAGCTGACCGGGCCGGAGGCCGTGCCGCCGCCCGACATCCGCTCGCGTGAGGAGCGAATGGGGCTCAGGTTGGAGCCCGCGCCGGAGCCGAACTTGAAGAGCATTGCCTCGGTCTTGGCCAGGTCCATGATGCTGCTCATCGAGTCCTGGACCGAGTTGATGAAGCAGGCCGAGCACTGTGGCCGGGCCTCGATGCCCACGTTGAACCAGACCGGCGAGTTGAAGCTCATCTTCTGGTGGACGAGCAGGTAGGCCAGCTCGGCCTTGAACGTGGCCAGGTCCTCGTCGGACGCGAAGTAGCGCTGGGTCTCGGCCCACGCGGCGATCGTGTTGACGACCCGGTCGATCAGCTGGCGGACGCTGGTCTCGCGCTCAGGCGTGCCGACATGGCCGCGGAAGTACTTGCTGACGACCACGTTGGTGGCGAGCTGGCTCCAGAAGCCGGGGACCTCGACGTCCTTCTGCTCGAAGACCAGCTTGCCCGACTCGTTGCCGATCGCGGCGGTCCGCGTCTCCCAGGCGATCTCGTCATAGGGATGGACGCCCGGCCGGGTCCAGCGCCGCTCGAAGGTCAGGCCCTTGGCCGGCCGGCCGTCCGGCCGTCGGCCATCGAAGCTGGCGCCGTACGGGCCGGCGTGGCGGGCCTGGGTCTTGAGCAGGACCTTGTCGCCGGCCTTGGCCGACCGCTCTGCCCGACCCGGGCGTCGCTTGTCCTGGCTCGCGTCCAGGCGCGCGCCTTCAGCCACTGACGAAATCGAATCCGGGGCGACACGGGCCACTGGTTGCTCCTCTCCTCCAATCCGCCCATCGTCTGATCGATGGGACGGCTGGTGTGCTCGGGGTCCGTCCCGGCCTGGTTTGCGGCCGGCGACGGACCGATCATTTCCGGGCTCCGGTCGTTCGACGGGTCGGCCGACGGCCAAGGTCCGGGCGATGGCTGAATGAATAACTCCGGGACTGGACAGTCCGGCTCGGAGCGACGTTGCGACGGTGCTGCGGCGGGGACGCTGCAGGTACCGGAGCCAGGTATTTGGGCGATGCCGGTCCTCGGTCCGGTAGCTGCGACAACGATCCGATCTGGCCGCCCGATCCGGCTCGGTGATCAACTTCCGCGGAGGTCCGAACCTGACGGCCGGCGGCCTCCCGAGCGACCCTCCGGGGCGTCGCGAGTGACTCGATCAGAGTACGCCTGGAGCAGGGGCGTCGTCAACCCCAAAACACAAGATCTAGTGGTGCGATTTGTCGTCATACCGCTACATCGTGTGGCTGTGGGCAAATCCGAGGCTGCACGTGGATAGCCCGGGCGAGCTGTGGAGAGATGCCCCGTCGGCGTGGAGAACGTGTGGACGGAGCGGCGGGAGCGGCGCCCCGGGCGTACCTCGCGCTCGGTGTTCCGTTGCGCTCCAGCGGGGTCGGATCCGGGCTTGGGTTCCGGCATATTAGTACAGATGTGCGGTTTGTGGCCGGCCCGATGCATGGGCGAAGACGGCAGAACGGCTCGAAACAGGGATTCAGAGCCGGGCCACTCCACGGTGTCAGCGCTGCCCCGGACCCTAGCGGCCGAAGCGCCTCGCGCGGAGCTGGAACGTGCGCAGGGCTCGCAGGAAGTCGATCTCGCGGAATGCGGGCCAGTAGGCCTCGCAGAACTGGAGCTCCGAGTAGACCGACTGCCAGGGCAGGAAGCCCGACAGGCGGACCTCGCCCGAGGTCCGGATGATCAGGTCCGGCTCGGACGAGCCGCGGGTATACAGGTGGTCGGCGACCGACTCAGCCGTCAGCTCGTCGGCAATCCCGTCCGCAGGCACGCCCGACGCGGCCGCGGCCCGGACGGTCGAGCGAAACGCCTCGAGGAGCTCGTCCCGGCCGGAATACGCCAGGGCGACGGTCACCTCCATCGTGCCGTCCTCGCGCGACAGGTTGGCCGACGACTCGACCACCGAACGCAACCCGTCCGGCAGCAGGTCGCGCCGGCCGATGACCCGCAGATGGATCGGCAGGCGAGTCTTGCGCCGCCCGTCGGCCATCGCCCGGATCGCCTCCTCGGCGACATCGGTGATCGTGCCGACCTCGTCCGCCGGCCGGCCGAGGTTCTCGAGCGAGAGAGCCCACAGGGTGATCTCGTGGATGCCCATCTCGGCGCACCAGTCGATCAGCTCGAGGGCCTTCTCGGCGCCGGCGCGATGGCCCGCGCCCGGGTCGGCGAAGCCCTCGGCAGTCGCCCAGCGCCGGTTGCCGTCCATGATCACGGCGATGTGCTCCGGCCGGGGCTCGGACAGGACCCGCGCCCGGAGTCGCTGGAGGTAGAACGCGTAGACCGGGGTGAGGGCCAGGTCGCGGGTGCGCCGATAGGCCGGGCCGAGCCGCTCACGGACGGTTCGAGCCCGCCGGGCGGGTGCCGCCACCGGCGAGGGGCGCGCGGGCTGGCCGGTGGTCATGCCGGCCGGGCCACGGTCAGTTCAAGCCGCTGTAGGCGTGCAGGCCCGAGAACCACAGGCTGCCCGAGTAGGTCACCAGGACCATCGCGAAGCCGACGACCAGGAGCAGGGCGGCCGGCCGGCCGGCCCACGAGCGCTGGTTGCGGGCGTGGAGGTAGACGGCGTAGGTCAGCCAGGTCACCAGGGCCGACGTCTCCTTGGGATCCCAGCCCCAGTAGCGCGACCAGGCGATCGAGGCCCAGAAGCTGCCCAGGATGATCATCGTGGCGAAGATCGGAAAGCCCACGATCACCGACCGGTAGGCCACTTCATCGAGGACCTTGTGCGAAGGCAGCCAGCCGAACCGGTCGGCAGTGCCCTGGACCAGGTAGCCCACCCCGGCGGCAAAGCTGGTGGCGAAGATGCCGTAGGCGATCGTGGCCATCCCCACGTGGATCGTCAGCAGCGGAGCGTTGTCGAGGGCCGGCACCAGGGGCACGATCTCGTTGGGCAGGGTCGTGCTGTACAGGAACAGGGCCAGGGCAACGCCGGTCGGGATGAACCCGATCGAGCGGATCGGGTAGCGCCGGCTGAGGACCAGGTAGCCGACCAGGATCGTGAACGTGAACGCGACCGTGAATTCTTCCATGTTGCCCCACGGCCCACGCCCAACCACGATCGCCCGCATCAGCATCGAGGTGCCCAGCAGGATCGCAGTGATCACGGTCAGGCCCGAGGCAAAGGGCGCCGCCGCCGAGCGTGGCTCGAGCCCGGCGGCGAGGGCCGCGTCGCGACCCTCGACGAACGAGCCGCTGACCGCCCCGGCGAAGGCCGGCTGGCGACTGGGGCTGAACGCGGCGGCGAGGCGCCGGCCGTGGGCCAGCAGGACCGCATGGACGACGTGGGCGCCGAAGGCCAGGACCAGCAGGATGCCGGCCGCCGTGTAGAAGATCAGTGAGCCACTCGCCAGGCCACTCGCCGCGTCGCTCGACACTTGCTACTCCTGTTCCTGGAACGGTTGAGAAAACGAGTCGCCGGCCGGGCTCAGGCGGCGGCGGCTCCGCCGGGCGGGGGCCCGGCCGGTTGCAGGGTACGAACCGCGACTCGCCGATCCACCTTCAGGACGAGCCCGCAGTTATGACAGGTGGTCACGTCCGCGAAGCGGGCGATGCCGCACATCGGACAGGTGACCGAGAGGAGCTCGCCGTCATCGTTCTGGCTCGTCCCCGGTGGATAGATCAGGCCGGTCCGGACGTCGTACGGCTCACCGGCCGGAAAGACGGGCAGGCCGTCGGCGGCGAGGAGCGCCGGCCGGGGCCCTTCGATGAAGCGGACCTTGGTCCGCGGCCGGCGGACGAAGTAGTACATCCAGAGCAGGGCGAGGATGGTGACCAGGGGTCCGATCACCCCGATCAGCAGGAAGAGCGGCAGGAGGCCGATCAGCGAACCCCAGTCGGGGCTGACGACCTTGGCGATCAGCCCCAGGGCTTGCGTCCACAGATGGCTGATCTGATCCGGGAGGCTCACCGGCGCATTCTAGCCCGTCGGCGAGGATTGCCGGTCTTTGCCGTGGCACCCCGCCCGGGCCGCCAGGCCGGCCGGTCCGGCTCGTCGTCCGATGGCGCGTCAGGCCCCGTTGGGGCCGTGCCCTGGGCTGGCGCCGGACGGCTGCCAGCGACCGTGGCGGGCGGACGGCGGACACCGACCGACGGGGCGCTCAGCCGGGTTTGCTCCAGGCGGCCGATCAGCCAGTCGGCGCCGGCCACCCGGGCCCCGCGGCGCAGGATCCGGCTGCCGAGCTCGCGATCGTCCGTCACCACCAGGAGGGCGTCGGCGAGGCGGGCCGCCGCTTCCGGGGTGCCGCCCGACCCGATCGCATCGGCGACGAGCCGGTCGAGGAGCGAATCGGCCGAATAGCGACCGCTGTGACGGACGGTCAGGCCGTTGGCCAGGCGGACGCCGGCCAGGCCGTGCTCAGGGGCGCCGTCGAGGACCAGCTCGATCCGGGTCGCCGGCGGGATCACCGCCCGCAGGCGACCGATCAGGGCGGCGGCCGGCAAGCGCGCCGCACCGCCCGCCGTGCCGCCCGAGGCAGCGCCGCGGGTCATCCGGTAGAGCAGGTTGGTACCGTCGATCAGGAGTCGCTCGACGCCCGGCAGCGGATCGCGAATTGAACGGCCGGAGGCGCCACGCATGCGGCCATCGTGACACGCCGAGGGCGGACCGACGTCCGAGGCAGTGCCGCGCGGTGAACCGGACGCCATGTAGGCTTCGCGGGTGCTCCTGCTGGTCGATCTCGACGGCGTCGTCTACCGCGGCAGCGAGCCGATTCCGGGGATTGCCGAGCTGCTCACCCGGCGGGTCGCGGCCGGCGACGACGTCGTCTATGTCACCAACAACTCGATGTGGTATCGAGCCGAGTACGTCGAGCGGCTGGCCGGCATGGGTGCACCCGTCTCCGCCGACCGGGTCGTCAGCTCGCCCCGGGCGACGGCGCTCTACCTGCGCGAGATCGATCCGGGGCTCGAGCGGGTCCTGGCCCTGGGTGCCTCGGGGCTGGGCCGCGAGCTGCGCGACGTCGGCTTCCAGGTCGTGATGGCCGGCGACGCCGCGGATCGGGTCAGCCGCCAGGGCATCGACCGGTTCGAGGCGAGCGGACGGCCGGGCGCGGTCGTCGTGGGTCTCGATCCGGAGCTGAGCTGGGAGCGGCTGGCCGTGGCCGCCGCTTCGATCCGGGCGGGCGCCCGATTCCTGGCCACCAACCGCGATCCGATCTATCCCACCGAGCGCGGCCTGATGCCTGGCTCGGGCGCCGTGGTCGCCGCCGTCGAGGCCGCCTCCGGAGTCACCCCCCTGTCGATCGGCAAGCCGGCCCCGCTCCTGCTCGAGGAAGCGGCCCGGGTCGCCGGGGCCGATCCCCGCGACGCGGTGATGATCGGCGACGGGATTCGGACCGACCTGCTGGCCGCCCGCGCGGTCGGGGCGCGTTGCGTGCTGATGCTGACCGGCGTGACCAGCCGGGCCGAGGTCGAGGCGCTGGAAGGCCACGACGCCCCGGACGCGATCGCCGAGGATGCCGCCGGGCTCGAGCGCGCCCTCGCCGAGCTGCGCGCCTAGCCCTCCGGGATTGGCCGGGCGCCAAGCTCTGGTATGCCCGCCGCCCAGCGCCGGAACGACTCGCGGATCGGCCCGATCGTCGCCGGGTCGGCGAAGGACACGTCCAGGGCGTGGCAGTTGATCGACCACAGCTCGGGCAGGCTGAGCCCATTGGCGACCAGGGCCTGCACGTATTCCTCGGACAACCCGATGTCGGAGACGGTGCTGTCGTCGGTCGACAAGGTGACTGGCACGCCCGCGCGCGCGAGGCGGGCCAGCGGGTGGTCGCCGACCGAGGCCACGATCCCCGCCTGGACGTTGCTCGTCGGGCACAGGTCGAGGGTGATCCCGCGCTCGCGCAGCTCGGCCATCAGGGCCGGGTCGTCGATCGCGCCGGGGCCGTGGGCAATCCGTTCCGGCTCCACGGCCAGGGCCCGCCGGACCTGGTCCGCACCGCCCCACTCCCCGGCGTGCAGGGTGACCCGCAGGCCGCCGGCGCGGGCGGCCTGGAAGGCCCGGGCGAAGCGCAGCGGATCGGGAAACGCGGCCTCCCCGCCGGCCAGGTCCCAGCCGGTCAGGCCTTCGTCGCGGAAGCGGCTTGCCGTCTCGGCCAGGTTCACGTTCAGCTCCGGATCGTGGCCGCGCAGGGCCGTGCAGATCAGCCGAACGGTGATCCCGGCCTGGGCGGCAGCCCCCTTGGCGCCGCGGCAGACCGCAGCAATTCCGTCGGCCAGCGACAGGCCGCGCTGGGTGTGGAGCGCCGGTCCCCAGCGAATCTCGACGTAGCGGACCTGGTCGGCGGCTTTGGCCTGCACGAGCTCCGCGGCGGCCCGCTCGAGGGCCTCGGAATCCTGGAGCAGCGCGATCGGCAGCTCGAAGCGGGTCAGCAGGTCCGCCTGGGAGGCCATCCGCGGCGGACCGACGAGGGCCTCGAACATCGCGGCATAGGTCGTCGGGCCCGCGACGCCCCGCGAGCGCGCCAGCTCGAGCGCCGTCTCAACCCGCAGGGAGCCATCCAGGTGGAGGTGGAGCTCCGCCTTGGGCATCGCTTCGACCAGCCGGCGGAGGGCTGCCGGCGAGAGCTGATCCGGCGCGCGGGTTGGGATCATCGGGCGATGCTACGCTCAGGGCATGAGCAGCGTCCCGCCGATCGGATCGGGCGAATCGGCGATCTCCCCGGCGGCGCCCCCGCCGGCCTCCCCGCCGGCGATCGCTCCATCGGATCGCGGACCGTCCGCGGCACTTCGCTGGGCCGCCCGGGCCGGCTGGCTGATCGGGGCCCTCGTGCTCAGCCTCGGCTCGGCCGGCCTCGTCGGGGCGATGTCGCGATCGCCGGCCGATGGCAGCCGGCCGGAGCTGACCTGGGCCGCCGACCAGGCCGTTGGACCGGGCCTCGCCGCTGCCGCGACGGACCTGACCAACCTGACCGGCGAGGTCGACCAGCTCGGCCAGGCCGGGCGGGATGCAATCGCCGACCTCGTGAACCGGGACACGGCACAGCTGAACGCAACGATCGCCAGCGGCACGGCGACGGTCAACAAGATCGTCTCCGACACGACCGTGATCCGGATCAAGCTGGCGACCCTGCCCGGGATCGCGACGGCCGACGAGACGGCCATCGGGGCCGCCCAGCGCCAGCGCTACGATGCGATCACGGTTGCTCTCTCGACCACCGCCGGTCTCCAGACCTCGTGGGTCCAGCTGACCACCGGCAGCGCGGTCGCGACGGCACTGACCAAGGACCTCGCCGACCACGACACGTACGCCGGCCAGGCAGTCAAGCTGGGCAGCACCGCCAAGTACGCCGACGCGCGGGCGGCGCTGCTCAAGGCCCAGGCGGCACTGGCCTCGGCCAGCACGCGTCGCGATGCCCTGGCCAATACCGTCGATGTCTCGATCCTGACCGAATGGATCGACCGCAACGCGGCGTTCGACAGCGCGGCAATGAACCTGTACAAGCTCCTCCAGGCCTCGCCGCGCAAGGTCACCCCGGCCATCCGGGCGGCATTCGCCAGCCTGTCGGTGGCCCGCCAGAACCTGCCGCCCGACACCCGGGGCCTTGAGCTGATCCTTGACGACCTGGCCCGCGGCGGGCTCAACCAGGCGGTGATCGCGATCGAGGATGCCAAGGCCAGCCTCGCCACGGCGGTCGCCCTGATCGCCGATGCGAGCCCGCCCGCCGGACCCTGACCGGACGCTACACTGCCCCAGATCAGACATTCCCCGACTCGTGGATCGGGATTCGACCGGAGGTTCGCGCGCGCATGCAGCTTCGGATCAGCGCCGACCAGCCCTGGCAGGTCAAGGCCGACGTGCTTGCCCTGCCGATCGTCGGTGAGCCCGCGTTCGAGGACGGCCTCGGCGAGATCAACCGGCGCAGCGGCGGCGAGCTCGCCGCCCTGGCCAGCTTCGGTGAGCTGAACGGGGAGCGCTACCACACGGCCCTCGCGGCAGGCGGCGACCTGCCGGCCGCCCGGCTGCTGGTCGTCGGGGCGGGCGATGCCGAGACGATCACCCGCGAGATCGTCCACCGCCTCGGTGCGTCGATCGAGCGCCGCCTCGGCGGTCGGACGGTGCACTCGCTGGCAATCTGGCTGGGCGACCTGGCCGGTCACGTTGATGGTGGCGAGGCAGCCGCCGTCGAGCTTCTCGTCCGGGGGGTGATCGAAGGCAGCTACGAGCCCAAGGCGATCTACCTGACCTCGGTCGAGTCGGCCCCGCCGACGCTCGATGAGCTGATCCTCGTCGTCCCCGGCGGAGACGTCACGGCGCTGGGCCGGGCCGCCGAACGCGGCCGGATCATTGCCGAGGGCGCCAACGTGGCCCGCAATCTGGCCAACCGGGCCAGCAACGACGTCAGCCCGATCGTCCTGGCCGAGGCGGCCCAGGACATTGCCGCGCGCAACGGCCTGTCGATCGACGTGATCGAGCCCGAGCGGGCCGCCGAGCTGGGGATGGGCATGTTCCTGGCCGTCGGCCGGGGCAGCGACAACCCACCCCGGATGATCGTGATGCGTTCGGGAGGCGCGGGCGAGCTGGACAAGCTCGGCCGGCACCTGGCGATCGTGGGCAAGGGCGTCTGCTTCGACTCCGGTGGCCTCTCGATCAAGCCGGCCGACCGGATGGAAGAGATGAAGATGGACAAGACCGGCGCGGCGACCGTGATCGCGGCGATCGAGACGGTCGCCCGGCTGGCGCCCGGCACGCCCCTCCTGGCGATCGCCCCGGCGGTCGAGAACATGCCCGGCCCGCACTCGACCCGGCCCGGCGACATCGTCCGGGCGATGAACGGCAAGCAGGTCGACATCACCAACACCGATGCCGAGGGACGCCTGATCCTGGGCGATGCCCTGACCTACGCCGAGCAGCTCGGGGCCACCCACCTGGTCGACGTGGCGACCCTGACCGGGGCCGTCTCGCGGGCCCTGGGCCACCTGATCACCGGCGCCTTCGGCACGCCCCAGCCGTGGTACGACGAAGTGATGGCCGCCGGCGACCGGGCCGGCGAGCGGTACTGGCAGATCCCCCTCCTGGACGATTACGTCACCGAGATGGACAGCTGGTACGGCGACCTCCAGAACTCCGGATCGGCCGAGGGCTCGCTGGTCAAGAGCGGGCTCTTCCTACGCGAGTTCCGGACGAAGCCGTGGGTACACCTGGACATCGGCGGCACCGGCTACTTCCGCAAGGCACTGCCGTTTGCAGCCCGCGGCTCGAACGGGATCACCCACGCCACCCTCGTCGAGCTGGCTCTCGCCGGCGCCCGGTGAGCGGCGCACGCCGGCCGCGCTCCTGACTCGCTTGGGCCGCCGGCCGCTGTGACGCTCGCGGTCGGGCTGTTCGCCCTGGCCGGCCTCGCCTGGGGCGTCCTCGCCGATCGCATCGCGGCGCGCTGGCCGGCCCACGAGGATGGATCCATCCGGGGACTCGACTGGCGGACCGTCATCGTGCCCCTGATCGGGGCCGCGGCAATGGCCGACCTCGGCCAGCGCTTCCCGGACGCCGGCAGCACCCTGATCTACGGCGCGGTCTTCCTGGCCTTGATCCTGCTCCTGGCGACCGACCTGGACCAGCGCCTGCTGCCCGACGAGATCACCCTGCCGTTCGCCGGCCTGGCCGCGATCTACGGCCTGACCGGGCTCAATCCGCTGATCGGCCACGGGGTGCCCGAGGCGATGCTGCCAGCGCTGATCGGGGCGGTCGTGATCCCGACGGTGTTCTTCGTGCTGTCGATCCCGTTCGGACCCGGTGCCCTTGGCCTGGGCGACGTCAAGCTGCTCTTCGGCGTCGGCCTGCTGGCGGGGCTCGAGCGGACCGCCTTCGGGGTGATCGTCGGCGTCCTGATCTCGGGCTTCGTGATCGTGGCCCTGCTGGTCACCCGCCGGATCGGCCTGAAGAGCTTCATTCCCTACGGGCCGTTCCTGATCGTCGGCGCCTTCTGGGCGGTGCTCCTGCAGTCCTAGGAGATCGGTCCGGGTGGCGCACCACCGGGAATCGAGGTAGGGTGGACGACCGGGGTATCATGCCCCGGTGCCGGAGTCGTCCCGGACGGGTCCCGTTCGGACGGCGTTCAACCGGCGACGACGTCCGCCACCCGCGTCGCGGGACGCGCCAACGGAGCTCGCTCGCTCGATGACGACCGCTCGACTGATCCGCCCGTTCCTCGTCGCGGCCCTGGCCGTGGGGCTCCTCGGCGGATCGTTCACGCCCGACCTGGTCAAAGGCGACGACCTGTCCCAGGCCCAGGCCCAGCAGCGGGCGATCGCCGCCCAGATCGCGGCCCAGAAGGCGCACATGGCCGAGCTCGCCTCGTTGCAGGCCGACCTGGCCGCGAGCCTGGCCACGACCCGGACCAAGCTGCTCGGGATCAACTCCGACCTGATCGACGTGAAGGCCAACGTGGCCGCCACCCAGGCCAAGGTCGACCTGGTCCAGGCCCAGTACAACCAGCAGGTCGAGGACCTCAACAACCTGGACCTGGCCCTGATCGGCCTCGACCGCGAGGAAGCCGCCAAGGCAGCCGACCTGGCCCAGGCCAAGGCCCTCCTCGCCGACCACATCCGGGCCGCCTACGACCAGGACCGGACCTCCATCCTGGAGACGATCCTGTCGGCCGACTCGTTCACCGACGCCCTCGGGGACATCGGCAGCCAGCTCGACTTCGGCAACCAGGATCACCTCCTGGCCGACCAGGTCGCGACCGACCAGGCGACGCTCTTTGCGATCAACGAGACCGTCACCTCGACCCGCGCCCAGACCCAGCAGCTGGCCGAGCAGACCGCCGCCCAGAAGGTCCAGCTGGACGCCAGCCTGTCCTCGCTCAACGCGGCCAAGGCCCAGCTGGCCCTCCTCCAGAAGGCCACCTCGAAGGCCCTCGCCCTCCAGCTGGCGACCTACAACAAGCTCTCGAGCAACGCCGCCGCCCTGCGCAAGGCGATCAACGCCGAGGCCGCCGCGGAGGCGTCGATCTCCCAGAAGATCCAGCGGATCCTCGACGCCGGCGGCCAGAGCGGGGGCATCCCGTCGCAGTACAGCGGCAGCCTCGAGTGGCCGATCCGGGGCACGGTCACCCAGGAGTTCGGGTGCACCGGTTTCCCGTCCGAGCCCCCGCTCGGATCGTGCGCCCACTTCCACAATGGGATCGACATCGCCGACCCGATGGACACGCCAATTCACGCCGCCGGCGATGGCCGGGTGGTCTTCGCCGGGCCGCTGTCCGACGGTGCCTGGGTCGTGATGATCGCCCACTCGACCCACCTGGTGACCTGGTACGCCCACGTCGACGATCGCCGGGGCCACACCATCCCGGTCCGGGTCGGCCAGTGGGTCACGGCCGGCCAGGTGATCGCCTACGTCGGGATGACCGGCAACACGACCGGCCCCCACCTCCACTTCATGACCCAGCTCAACGGCGACTACGTCAACCCTCGCCTCTTCCTGTGATCCCGCGGGCCGACCGCGGCCGTTGACGAATCGCAATCCCAACGTTCACCCGGCCGTAATCGTCGGGCTTGACCGTGGCCGCCCGGCGAGGGCTAGAATCAGCGCAGGGCCGCACTCGCGACCGGGATCCGCGATCCGACGGAGGGCGCCGTGAAGCCGACGATGGCCGTGATCCTGGCCGGTGGCGAGGGTGAGCGCCTTTCGATCCTCTCGTCGGTCCGGGCCAAGCCGGCCGTCCCGTTCGGGGGCAAGTACCGGATCATCGACTTCACCCTGAGCAACTGCGTGAACTCGGGGATCGACAACGTCGTCGTCCTGACCCAGTACAACCCGCGCTCGCTGAACGACCACATCGGCCTGGGCCGGCCGTGGGACCTCGACCGGAACACCGGCGGCGTGCGGATGCTCCAGCCGTACATCGCCCGGGGCCGGGTGGCCGAGTGGTACCGGGGCACGGCCGACGCGGTCCTCCAGAACTGGAACGTGATCGACCACGACCCGTGCGACACGGTCCTCGTCCTGGCCGGCGACCACATCTACAAGATGGACTACACCCCGTTCATCGCCGCTCATCGCCGCAAGCGGGCCGACGTGACGATCGCCGTCCGCCGGGTGCCCCTCGCCGACGCCACTCGGATGGGCATCCTGGCGATGGACGAGTCGATGCGGATCACCGAGTTCCAGGAAAAGCCCAAGGCGCCTCGCAGCGACCTGGCCAGCATGGGCGTCTACGTCTTCAGCAAGCGCGCCCTGAAGAAGTGGCTGACCGAGGATCGGCCGGACTTCGGGGGCAACGTGGTGCCCGCGATGATCGAGGGCGGCGGCCGGGTCTTCGGCTACCGCTTCGACGGCTACTGGCAGGACGTGGGCACGATCCAGTCCTACTGGGAAGCCAACATGGCCCTCGTCGAGGAACGGCCCGAGCTGGACCTGTACGACCGCAGCTGGCTGATCCACACCCGCTCCGAGGAGCGCGCGCCGGCCAAGATCGGCGAGACGGCCCAGGTCCATCGCAGCCTGATCAGTCATGGCTGCGTGGTCAACGGCACGGTCGTCAACAGCGTCCTGTCACCCGGCGTCCGGGTCGAGGTTGGCGCAGTCGTCCGCGATTCGATCGTGATGTTCGACTCGATCATCCGCCAGGGCGCGATCATCGACCGGGCCATCCTCGACAAGGAGGTCGTCGTCGGCCAGGGGGCCGTCGTCGGCGATGGACCCGATGGCCCGCCCAACGCCCAAGAGCCCGGCCGGCTCAATACCGGGATCACCGTCGTCGGCAAGCGAGCCTCGATTCCTCGCGGACAGCGGATCGGGCGCAACGTCAAGATCGGCGGCGATGTCCGGGCGGTCGACTTTGCCAGCCGGGTGGTGCGCAGTGGCGATTCGGTCGTCCGGCCTCGCGACATCGTCGTGCCCCGGGCGCCGGCCAAGGCGGTCAGCCAGCCGGTCGTTGCCCGGCCGGGCCGGCCCGACGCGGAAGGCGCCGCGGGCTAGACGCGGGACCCGTGCCCGGGTCTGCGGCGCTGGCCGGCCTCCGGGAGGCCGTGGTCTAGACTCCGCCCCATGTCGGAATCCTCCGGAGCGCCCACGCCGATCGACGTCGAAGGCTGGTTCGCCGAGCTCGGGGTCGTCCCGGCGGCTCGCGTCGACCGTGACGCCGTGGTCGCCTGGGACCTCAAGCTCGACGGCCGCCGGCGCTTCGACGTCCGGTTCACGGTCATCCTCGATCCGGCCCTTGGATTGATCACCTGGGTCCACTTTGCCCCGCCGATCGGCGACGGCCTGCGCAAGTCGTACCACCGCCTGCTGCGCTGGAACGACGAGTTCCCATTCGTGAAATTCTCGCTGGCCGAAGACGGCCGGCCGACGCTGAGCACCGAGATCCCGTTCCGGATCCTCGACCGCGACGAGCTGGGCGTGGCCCTCGCCCGGTCCCTGGCGATCTGCGATGCGCTCCTCGAGGAGTCCGCCGGCTGGCTCTGGATCGGCGGCCGGATTCCCGACCAGGCCGGCCGCGTCGGCGGCAACCAGGCCCTGTTCGAGCGCTACGCCGGCCGGCTGCCGGAGCTGCTCGGGTCGTGATCCCGGCCCGGCGCCGGCTGGGGCCGGCGGCGTCGATGGCGGCGGGGCTGATCGCCGCCGGCGTCGGCCTGCTCCTGTCGCCGGCCAGTGGCGCCCTGGCTCCGATCGCCGACGCGGCCGGGCCGAGCCTGACGATGATCGGCGCGGCGACCTACGACGTCCGCCCGGCCAGCCAGCTGGTCCACGTGACCGTCCAGATGTCGGTCACCAACCATCTCACCGACTCGGTGATCGTCCGGCGGACGTACAGCCGGGTCGACGTGACGGTTCCGCCGACGGCCGTCCACGCCAAGGCGACCGCGGGCACGAAGAGCGTGCCGGTGAGCCAGGTCGCCCGGACCAGCAGCCAGCAGGTCCTGTCGGTCGGCCTGGGCGGCAGCCTGGCCGCCGGCAAGACCGCGAGCGTCACCCTCGCCTTCGACCTGCCCGATCCAGGCGGCAAGGCCAACCGGCCGATCCGGGTCGGGCCTTCGCTCGTGACCTTTCCGGTCTGGGCGTACGGCTCGGCCGGCCTGGCCGGGGCCCGGGTGGTCGTCCGCTTCCCGGCGGGCTACGACGTCCGGGTGGTGGCCGGCTCGCTCGGCGCTCCGCTGACTGCGCCCGACGGGACCATCTCGCTCACGGCGGGTTCGATCGCCGACCCGCTGGCGTTCACGGCCGTGGTCGCCGCCGACCGGCCGAGCTCGTTCGTCGAGACGAAGGTCGACCTGGAGATCAACGCCCAGCCGGTCAGCGTCATGGTCCGGGCCTGGCCGGACGATCCGGCCTGGGGGCTGCGGATGACCAAGCTGGTCCGGTTGGCGCTGCCCCTGCTGGCCGCCGAGATCGGCCTGCCCTACCAGCCGAGCACACCCGTGATCGCGATCGAGGAAGCCCTCCCGCGGACGATCGA